>JAULVH010000058.1:0-3417 GCA_032111105.1 Burkholderiaceae bacterium
TGAACTACGCTGTTGTATTTTTCGTGGTCGCATTAATTGCGGCCTTGTTTGGGTTTGGCGGAATTGCGTCCGGTGCTGTTGAAATTGCAAAAGTACTGTTCTTTGTTTTCATTGTGCTTGCTGTAATTACATTTTTGTTTAATATGATGAGATCAAGGTCTTAACTCACACGCTTATTTGTGTAGGCCAAATCCCGGTGGGGGCTTTAACCTTTGGGTTGCCCCCGCCGTATTTTCAAGGCTAACTTGAACAAATCAATTCAGCGTTCGCTTCAAGTCGTATGCGGGTGCATCATGGTGTTGGCTTTGTTGGGCATCAATTACACGCATTCTCCCCCCAGTGTCAGCATAGTTGTCGCATTTTTTTAAAAGCGATTTTTAATGATGAGTGCCTATAGTTTTGCCATAAAACAAGAAGCCGTCCGCAAGACATTACAGCGCAGAAAGGGATGTACGATAGCCCAGATGGCTGACGAGCTCAATGTCCCTTACCATAGCCTTCGTAAATGGCTACAGGATTTTAAAATGTCTAAACCGACGGTATCAGAACCAACAGAAAAACGAGCCACTCAATACAGTGCAGAACAACGCCTTCAGTCCGTGCTGCACACGCATGCCATGACAACCGAAGCTCGCAGTGCTTGGTGTCGTGAGCATGGACTGTTCGAGCATCAACTGACGCAGTGGAAAGCTCAGTTGTTAACCCCTACACAACCGGCCGGCAATGCCGGTGAAATACGTCACCTCAAAGAAGAGATCAAACAGCTTGAGCGTCAATTGACTCGCAAAGACAAAGCCTTGGCCGAAGCTGCTGCACTGTTGGTGCTACAAAAAAAGTACCAGGCGCTGTGGGAGGGCGAGGACAAATGACCTCACTGCTGCAGCGCCAACACATCAATGACCTGATTGAACAGGCCGTTAACGACGGGGCACGCCAGGCCAAAGCCTGCGAGGCAATTGGCCTGTCAGAGCGCACCTTACAGCGTTGGCAACAGAACCTGAAATCTGGGGACGGCCGCCGGCAACGTCAACATTGTCCCCACAATCGATTAAGTGCGCTGGAGCGCCAAAAGGTACTGGAGTTGCTTAACAGCCCCACCTATGCTGACCTGCCACCATCACAGGTTGTACCTCGGCTGGCTGATCAAGGGCAGTACCTAGCCAGTGAATCAACAATGTACCGAGTATTGCGCCATGCAGGCCAGCTCAAACACCGGGGCGCTGACAAGCCACGACAGCCACAGACTCGCCCCAGAGCACTGTCTGCCACAGCGCCAAATCAAGTTTATAGCTGGGACATCACGTATTTGCCTGCACCAATCAAGGGGCATTTTTATTACTTGTATCTATTTATGGACATATTCAGCCGCAAGATTGTCGGCTGGCAGGTCTTTGAGACTGAAGACAGCCAACGGGCTGCTGAGCTGGTGCACGACATTTACAGACGTGAAGGGGTAATGCCCGGACAGGTGGTCTTGCATTCGGACAATGGGAGCCCGATGCGAGGGGCATTGCTGCAAAATACGCTGCATCAACTGGGGGTTCGTGCTTCGTTTAGCCGCCCCTCGGTCAGCAATGACAATCCGTTCTCGGAATCGTTATTCCGCACTTTGAAATATCGCCCACTGTACCCGCGCAAACCCTTCGGGAGCTTGAATCAGGCCCGGCGCTGGGTGCAAGGCTTTGTGCTTTGGTACAACACGGAACATCGTCACAGTGCAATCCGGTATGTCACCCCGGCTCAACGTCATAACAATCAGGATCAAACCTTACTGGTTCAGCGACATGCTGTCTACAAAGCTGCAAGGGACAGGAACCCACAACGCTGGTCAGGAAAGACTCGGAACTGGCATCGTGTTGATGTTGTACATCTGAATCCTGAGCACCGAAAAAACAGACCCGATTCAAACTATGAAAACTTACTCAAGCGGGCGGCTTGAGAATTTGTTAAACCCGACAACTAGCTTGACAATTACCGGGCACCTTGGCGACATGGAGTCAAAATTTTGCAGACAAGCTGACCTTTTTCGAAGAACAACTCACCGGGCACATCGACCAAGCGCAAACAGTGGGTGTCGATGAAACCGGATTTCGAATTGGAGGAAAGATTATTGCGCGTCATGTGGAAACCGGAGATCGCGTAGTTCAAGGCCAACTTCTGATGCAGTTAGATCCCGAGGACTCCACCTTGCAGTGTGAAGTCGCTCACTCCGATTGGATTGCGGCCCGTTCACAACTGGCCCAAATGGAAGCCGAGGAAAATCGAATGCGACCGTTGGTGCAAAACAGGTCGGTCAGCAAATCGGAGTACGATATCGCGCTTGCCGCTCGCGATACCGCGCGTGCTCGACTCGATGCAGCCGAACGTCGAAAGCAACTCGCAGCGAACCAAAAGTCCTATTGCGATTTATAGGCGGATCACGATGGACTTGTAACCGCAGTTCTTGGAGAGATTGGTCAAGTTGTCGCAGCTGGTCAACCAGTGATTCAATGGATGCAGGGCCAAGAACTTGAAGCGGTGGTCAATGGTCCCGAGTCGATGCAGCGCGAAGTGTCGAGCCTCGATGCCGAGATCACATTTTGGTCTCGTCCAGGTATTTTGTTGCGAAGCAAGCTTCGTGAATTATCGCCAATCGCGAATCCGCAATCGCGCACGTACGACGCTCGTTTTCAAATACTAGATCCACCTTCGGACTTGGCATTGGGAATGACAGCCACCGTACACCTCATGGCTGCCGATTCGTCAGGTATACCTATTCCAATGAGCGCGATCGCGGATCGCGAAGGGCAACCTTTGGTATGGAAGATCGCCTCCAACGGCAACCTACAGAGCATACCGATCACCATCGTTCGATATGAATCAGAGTTCGCAATCGTGGGAGGAAATTTAGTTCAAGGCGATTTCTTAGTCAGCGCTGGGGTGCAGCGGCTTGATTCAACCTGCAAAGTTCGTGTATGGAAAGAGGCACAATGAACCGCTCCACGGAAAACCACCGCTGGAATTTATCTCGATGGAGCGTTCTTCACCCTTCCTTCGTCGCGTTCTTGATGTTGGCATGCTCCACGGCCGGTATCTCTGCTTACTTGCGACTGGGACGAGCAGAGGATCCTAGCTTTACGATCAAGACAGCCATCGTCAGCGCGTCATGGCCAGGAGCGACACCGGAGGAAATGCAGCAGTTCGTTGCCGAACGCGTCGAGAAGAAGCTTCGCGAAACACCCAATCTCGACTTTCTTACCCTTGCCCACGCAGCTTAAAGCTCCCAGCAGACATGCTGATGGCTTTGGCGGACCGAGCAGGTGTTGGAGGTGCGAGGGAGAGAGACGAGCGGATGGACGGTTTTTCGGGCTTCTCCTTGCCCTTTTTTGCCCCTCCTCTTGCTATCGACTTTTCCTCCTTGCTGTGTTCCGCCTCCCT
>JAULVH010000059.1:0-10123 GCA_032111105.1 Burkholderiaceae bacterium
GAGCAGGGCAACCAGTAAAGCGATCACTCCTTTTTCATGTGCGTGTGGCGGCAGGCCTACGTTATTTTTTCTCTTACGAATAATTCGCTCATTTTTGCTTACGCTTGATAGAACACTCATGGATATTTTCCTCATGAACTATTCATTATTCATGGTGGTACTGGCATTCATGGTCATGGGGCCGGCCAGAGCGCTAATGAGTTGTCCAAAGCCCAGGCCGGTATAGACATAAGAAACACTCACTTGTAATGGTGTTCCGAAGGTATTCGTTCCGTTGTCGGTAACTAATACCGTTGGCGATGCGTTCTGTGCAAACGAAATCAAATTATTTTGGCAGTAATTACTCGCGATAGTGGCTATCTCTGTTTTGGTTAATTTTGGGGTTCTTAAAACAATTCCTGCCCGGGCCGCTTCTCGACTTGCATTAGTAATTACTGCTTTGTCGTATAACGCAAAGCTGCACTCAATAATGCTAAACACCAGAAATAACAGTAGAGGTAAAACCAATGCAAATTCCACCGCTACTGAGCCATTGTTGTGGTGTGGTTTTATCGATGGGTGTTTAAAAATTGGGCGTGTGGTCAGGCTGGAATAAACAGATAATCGACGTTCACGGTTCATGTTCAGGTTGATAGGCCTATGCATGACTTTCTCGCGAGAAATAATAATATTAATAAAAATACAATATTTCTGGCCGTCCTGTAAATACTCCTCCGGCGAGTATTTGATGATTATCAAGATGCCTTGCGCAAACAAACAAAGCTGTGCGCTTGCGTTGTTTACGAACTACCCAATTGCAGACCCGTATCACCTGCTGTTTTGAGTGAATATCTGTTGTTCGCGATGTGGGTGAGGGGAGTTGAAGTTGGCGTTACAGAGATGAGCTATCGAGTAGCCCTCTCACATAGCCTAGTCTGGTAGCAGCCAGGGTAACAATGTACTTACCCCGGGTTGCATTGCGCTATTGCGGCGCTTTGTTACCTACGCCAGTTACCAAGGACGTTTATTTGCTCAGTGCTGCTTTGGTCTGACGGCGCATGAAAGCGAGCACCACGAGAGCGGCCAGCAGTAATACGGTGGCGCCTTGCATCATCAGGTCCCGCGCTGGAGAGGTCAAAATACCCCAGAAATTTTCGTCTTGGTTCGCAGCATCCTGAGTATCCGATTTTTTACCTTCGGCAACCGTGAGCGGATTGGTTTGAAGTGCCGATTTAAGATCGAGCACATTTTTTTCTAACAAACGCACACGTTCGCTGGCTTCTTCCGCAGCCTTTTTAGTAGCAATGGCTTCTTCTTCTGCCTTGCCCTTGCCGGAATTTTCGGAGCGCGTCAGCGCTGATAATGTCAGTTGATCGCCACTAGCCTTGGCTGCGTCTTGCTTAGCCTGACTTACCTTGCGCGACATTGAACGGGTGGACTGGCCTTCCGCCGATTTATCGGTCACAGGATCTATCGATCCAACCAGCTCTTTGAAGGTTTGCCATTGAGTTGTAATCGTCTTACGCGCAGAGCGGTCGTCGACCATGCTGACAGCTTCATCCGATGGTAAAGCCAGTACCGCACCCGCTTTTAAATAGTGCAAATTATTTTTGATAAAGGCATCGGGATTTTCACCGTAGGTCGCAGCGATAAATTTATTTAAATCAGCATCAGCGATGGCGTACTGGCGAGCGATGACGGTCAGATTTTGGCCGCGCTGCACCGCATGCTGACGCACGGTTTGCTGTGCATCGTTCATGGCCAGATTTTCTGCTGATTTACCCGCAACGTCCGATGTATCGCTTAGCGATGATTCGGTCTGGGGTGGGTTGGAATCGCTGTTGGCTGTTATGTGCGCTGGCGCAGGAGCAGATGTAGCAGTTTCTTGGGCAACAATGGGTTCAGTCGCTACGGCTGGCTCTGCCACGTGCACGGGTTCTTCCGGCAAAACAGCAAATTCGGCAATCTTGGATTCGCCATCGGTTCTAAATTCCAGCAGCAAACCGTAGATGGGCTGATCCAATGGCCTGTCGGTGCTGATGGTGATCATGCGGCGGCGTCCCTGCTGTGTCACGTTCAGCTTTAAGCTTTCCATCAGGATGCTGCGGGTATTGCCTGCTTGGCTGAATTGAGACTCTGAAGCCAGAGTGACGTCCAGCTCATGCGCTTGCTCACCCTGAAGATCAAAAATTTCAATTTCGGCCTTGAGCGGTTCGCCCAGACTCGACAGCACGCTAATAGGCCCCAAGGTGACGGCTACCGCCTGACTGGGCAGAGCCATCGCAATGGATAGCGACAGTGCGCAAAAGACGCTGGATAATTTCAGCCCGGCGTTGGAGCTTTGTTGTTTAGATGACATGGGTATAGCCTCCTGAGCCCTGGCCTGAGATAGATTCGATTCCCGGCCGGGAGTCGCTTATGAGCGTGTAGGTATTGGCTACTTTCAAAAGTGAAAGTGACAATTGTCATTTTAGTCCGGCAATTTCTTGCCGGCATCATAAATGTTGCAGAATCGCAATATTTATTAAAAAAAACCTATGGAAATCGACGATTTAGGCGGTGTTTGCCAGCCTGGGCAATGCAGAGGATGCAATTGAATCTAAAAAGATAGTTTATTAATAACCAATTGGTATTCGGGAGATGCTTATTTAAGGTGAGTTTTTTGGCGAGCCAGCGTAGCAGTGCGAAGCGAGGCCATGCAAATCAAGAGCTTAGCTTGGGTGCATTATTAGTCGAGAAACATCTGATTTTTTTAATCAGTGCTTCTTTGGTCTATCGTTGGATTTGGGTAGTGCCCAAGCCGCATGGCCTGGCTGAAAGTGATGTCGCTAAGGCATTAGCAGACATACCAAAACCCGCGACGTCGTGCCGCGGGGTTGGCTGTTAAACAGTGGTTACCGAATGCGGATAATGCGCCAGCCGTGATCCATCTTACGGAAGGTAAATTTCCATTCCAGCTTGCGGGAGCGGATCAGGTAGTAGGAGAGGCTACGCAGACTTTGGGCTTTCTTAAAGTCTGAGCAGAAAATGCTCTCGCCAACCTGAAGCATCTCCAGCGTTACCAGATCATCCTGTAACTTGATTTTGCTTAGTTCTACGCGCTCAATCAACATGGCGAGTACTCCTTTTTGTGTAGAGGAGTTATCGGCGTAGAAATATCGAACTTTAATTAATGGGGGAGATTGACCGTTTAATTGCAAAAAAACCATGAGAATAGGGGCTAAGAGTGGTTGCAGCTGCGCGCCGCATGCCTTATTCCAGGCCGAATCCCGCTGTATAGACCTCGGTTCTGCTTACTTGCGGCCGTTTACACCGGAATTTCTTGTTAGATGGGTACTTAGACCGGTATGTTCGGGGGTCGCCTTATTCTGCGTACTTCTCAATTGTTATGGTTACCCTGGATTCCAGCTTAGCAGCATTGAAAATCGCGCTGACCCAGTCAGCCGCAACGGGCTCGGTTAATCTAAATTCCAATCGTAGCGTCAACAACTCATCGTCGTTATCAGCTTCGACAGTCACTACCGATGCTGTCAGATTAAGCCAGGCAGCGGCCAACTCACTAAACAACCAGCGCAACCTGAGTAATGCCTACAAAGCGCAGTCCATGCTGCTAGTGGCGGATAAAGCCGTCACCGCGATGACTAGCAAGTTGGAAGATCTACGCAAGCTGGCCATAGCGGCTAGCGATACAACAATTGATACCACTGAGCGCGCCATGTTGAGTGCCGAATTTCAGGGTAAGCGCGCCAGTATTTTATCCATGACACAAAACACGCGCTGGAATGGCATGCGTTTGTTTGATGGCAGTGCAGGAGCTAAGCGTAATGGCACATTAAGTTTTCAGGTTGGCTCAGGTAGCAGTGGCCAACTCGATGTGACCTTACCAAATTTACGCCAAGACGGTATACGCATGTCGGGTATACGTGCAGTGCAGGGAAGCTATGCGCCGGGCTTATCTGAAGTTCAGATTATCGATACCAGTTCGGCCACCCTGTCTAATAAGTCAGCCGTATTATCCTTGGGTGATGTCAGCTTGAGTTCGGGGGTGTTGGGTACGAGTGCTAATCTCACTGATTTGGTAGCAGGCCTTACTAGTGATGCAAATTACACCGATGCTCCATTTACCCTAACGGATAACGGATCCAACACGCTGGCGATCATTTGGAAAAATAACGAAGTCATTAGCAGCACTGCACAATTGCAATTGACTGCAAATGAACAAACCGTATCGTCTACACGCACTACCACAGGTGTATCAGAGGATGATTTGCCCGCCCTGGCGGAGCAACAATTTATCAGTTTAAGTGACGCCAATCTTGAAACCGCCACGTCAGTGGTAATCACTGATGGCAGCGATTCGCAAAATAGTTATGGCATTACATTCGACTCAGGTAGTGCGACGATCAGTTCGTTGGTCGATGCTTTCAATAGCAATTATTCCAACAGCATGCCGTTTACGCTATCAGCCGAATCCAATGGCGTGTTCATCAATTGGAATACCACCGGTGCGCAGTCGGGTTTGGCATCGATGGTGGTGTCCTCCGTTGACAGCAACACTGACGCCTACTCGACCGAAGTGTTCGATGCAGCTCAGACTGTTGCGGGAACAACGGCGGGTACAAATGAAATTCAATATCTGGAGTTGAGCGACGCAGCGATACAAGGACAAACACTCACACTGTCAGCAAACGGAACGACACTGTCGTCCGGGCAAATGGCCAGTGATGCCAGCCTCAGTGATCTCGTATCAGGGTTGCAATCAGATGCTAATTACAGCTCTGCGGGATTTGAGATAAATCTTGATTCAGTCAATGGATCCTCTCTTGGTTTAGTGCTGAGCTGGACATCCGCTGGGCCAGTGAGTGATCTGGCGAGCGCATCAATTTTAGATGCTAGTAGTCAGCCTGCACTGAGCGCCAGTCAGATTCAGGCAGGTAGCGAAATCGACACCAGCGATGGGACATCTGAAGTTCAAAGTATTGCAGTCAGATCCAGCAAGCTGGCTGGAAAAAATGTGGAAATTCGCGCAGGTGATTTCGTTATGTACACCGGTAAGCTCGATAGTCAAACCAGTGTGCAGCAGATGATTGATGCATTTAATGCCAATGCGAATTACGAGCTAGCGCCGTTTACGCTGACTGAGGATACGCCTGGCTACCTCAACGTTAACTGGAAAACGCCCGGTCCGGTGAGTCAGCTAGCTGTACTTAATATACTGCCCGACGACCCGTTGAGATCGCTATTAAAAGTCGGAAATATCAATTCTGGTCAGGCAGCGAGTGCCATGACGGCCGCGATTGATATCGCGCTTCAAACGATGTCTGATACACAAAATACGATAGGTGTCGCTGGAGTACAGTTGACGGCTGCAGTAGAAACACTTGCATCATCAAATCTCAGTACCAATCGCTCTTTGAATGGTAGCAATGGATATTCCTACGCTAAAACTATCGCATCGCTATTAAGAAGCCAGATGTCGGAAAACTCATTACAAGCAGCGTGGGCTCAGGCTAATCTTTCATCCGGCGAAGTTGCTAATTCACTCGCTTAACGTTAGTAATCTTGTAGACGAGTTTGTTTGCATCATGCAGCAATTCCAATAATCACATTAGCTGCCTCAAAACGCGCAAACGCGCGCTCTCCATTTTTTAGCTCAAGCTTGTCAAGTTCATCATTGGCTATCGTACTGATGAGCTGCATGCCATCACCCAAGATCATGGCGACTTCGGATTTTTTTTCTCCGCGTATGAGTGTATGAATGTTTACGTCAAATGTATTTTTCTTGGCGCTGCTGGTATCACGGCTAATGACGACTCCCGATGCTTTAATCAGCGCAAATACTTTTGAACCGATATCAAGTTTTAGTTCGCGACAACTCTCATGAGTAATCGCCGCCGTGATGATCAGTGAGCCATTGACCAGCAATTCAATTTCATCACTCACCGGTCCTTGAAGTATCGAAACGATGATGCCTGCGTATTGATTTCGTACACTCGTTTTCATCGCAATATCAGCCCGCAGTGCGTAATCTTCCGAGAGGCCATTAGCCAGCGTATTAAGGCGTTGAATAAAGCGCTGGTGCTCTTCTTGTATCAACATAAAGTTCTTCAGCAACTGCCGGCCGCGTGGCGTGAGCTTAGTTCGCCCGCCACCTTTACCGCCTGCAAAGCGTTCGATCAGTTCACCACCCGACAGAGTAGCCATCTGGTCCATCGCGTCCCACGCGCCTTTGTAGCTGTAGCCTGCTAGCTTGGCGGCTTTGGTTAAATTTTCCAGTTGCTCGATTTGCTTGAGCAGCTCGATACGCTTGCGATTGGCCAGCAGCTCGGTCCCCACACGCAACTGCAGTTCTGCATCGAGGTTGTAGTTAATGCCATCCATAGATCACTCGAGAATAAAGATACAAATTAAGTAACAAGTTTGACTGCAGTTCAATCTGAAAAATCATAACTGGGTTGACAGTCAAAATAAACACCAGTAAATTCTGGTTCAATATGGTGCTTAGTATATTTTGCTAAGCCAAGTTTAAACAATAGCTTCCTTTTTTTTACCAATCAAAATATAAAAAAATAATTTTGAAAACTAGGGTCTACCAGCCGATCCAAGACTTAGTTTATGAAAAAACAACTATATTCGCGCTTCGCCGCACGGGCATCATGCTGTGCAGTATTCATGGCCGTTACGTGCTCTGCTTGGGCGACTGACGATGTAAAAGCATTGCTGGAACTGCTGATGGAAAAAGGCATCATCACCAGCGAGGAATACGCCAACAAAATAAAGAAGGCTCAGGAAATCGAAGAGGTGCGGGCATTTAATGAAGCACAAGACGTCAGACGAGCTAATGCCGCCATCGACAAACGCGCGCAAGAAGAAGCAAAATTTAAAACAGAAATCTATGGCCAGTTATCCGCTGGTTATTATCAAGCGTCGAATATGACTGCGGCCGGTGTCGATGCCAGTGGCATGAGTGATCAACCCAAAGCAAATAACCGCGTAGGTTTAAAAGTTTCGCGCGAGCTGGCGCCCGATCTGCGAGCGATGGTGACACTGGAATCAAATTTTTCTGCGCGTACCGGTGCCTTAGGTCGCGATGCTGCAGGCTATGGCGTAGCTGCAACGGGTAATGCAGCGGCTGTGTTTGATCGTGAAGCTACTGTACGCGCTATATCAGCAAGCTATGGCACTCTGATTTTAGGTCGTGGGCCCACACTACAGAATGATTTAAGTTCAGCCTTTGATTCACGCCAGAATTGGAATTTCGGTGGTTTAAAAGCCATAGGTCGCTATGCTGGTTTTCATAGCGCCTCGGGCGTCAACCGAGCCGACAAATTAATACGCTATATCTCACCTGTCTATGAGGGATTTAATCTTGATACAGGAATCTCATTTGGTGGAGTAGCCGGTGATGAGGATAAAGGCACGAACTATTATCTGGGCGGGCGCTACAAAAACGGAAATTTAGAATTAGGCTATAACCATGCCGAAGTGAAGTTAGGCAGTGCCAGCGCGCCTACATCACAAACAGAAGTCACTAATCGCGTAGATTTTTTTGCGGCGAAATACACCTTGAATTCGTGGACTGTGAATGCAGGCTATGTCATGACGCGCAATCCGTTCCTCGCTTCAAGTGCAAGCTTCGACACATCAAAAACGGCGGGTAAAGTGAATGCCGATACCTGGTTTGCTGGCGCTGTTTATCGATTCACACCCACGCTGAGTTGGAATGGAGGCTGGTATCAAGTCACTGATCAGACAGCGCAGACCGTTGCTAATCGAAACAATGATGTGACGATGGTAGCGACTGGCTTAACCTGGTCGCCTTACAAAGAACTGGATTTGTTTTTTGATTATGCACAGGCTAATCGTCAAGCAGGGGCTACGGGTGCATTTACCCTCTATGACAAATGGGTGCCTGATACCGGCACGGGTGGCAACGCCGCTTCATCGATAGGGTATTCCGAGAGTAAAAAAAATCAGTCGGGTATATCTCTGGGCGCGCTCTACAGATTTTGATTTATTGAACTATAACCAACATCATGAACCGATATCTCAAACCTTTTTTTGCAGGCATTATTTTCTCGTTTGCTGGCTATACCTATGCAGCTGAAATCAAAGTCGCTGTTGCATCTAATTTTGCAAACGTACTGAAAGAAATTGCGGTTGAATTTCAAAAAGATTCAGGCCATCAGTTAGCGATAACGCCGGGTGCTACGGGAAAGTTTTATGCGCAGATAAATAATGGCGCGCCGTTTGATGTGCTGCTATCGGCGGATGATGAGACGCCGACTAAATTAGTTCAAGAAGGTAAAGCAGTCGCTGCATCGCAATTTACGTATGCCATAGGTCGACTGGCATTGTGGTCGCCACTGCCAGAGTTGATTGATAAAAGCCCCGATGTGTTAAAAACAGATAAATTTAAATTCCTGGCCATTGCTAACGCCAAAGTAGCGCCCTATGGTCAGGCCGCTGTACTGACGATGCAAAAATTAGGATTGCTGAGTAAGCTGGAGCCACGAATCGTGCAAGGCGAAAGTATTGCGCAAACTTATCAATTTGTGGCTACTGGCAATGCGCAGCTAGGGTTTGTGGCGCTTTCGCAGATTCTTGAGCACGGAAAAATAAAATCAGGTTCGGCCTGGATAGTGCCGGAAGAAATGCATGAACAATTAAAACAAGATGTGGTGGTGTTGGGTGCATGTAAACAGCCTGTAGTTTGTCAGGCATTGGTTGATTACCTCAAAACAGACAAAGCAAAAAAAATAATGACTTCGTATGGTTATAAATAAACGTCATGCTCGACTCTGATGCATTTCTAGCCCTTTGGCTCACTGTTCAACTCTCTACAGTAGTGACGCTCATCTTGCTGGTGATAGGCACGCCTATCGCCTGGTGGTGCCGCTCAGCTGATTTAGGCTACGCGCCTGGACTTTGGCAATGCTACCAGGTTAGCCAAAACCGCCTAAGCGATGCCAGACGCTTGCTAAGCGCTGCAGCAGACTCAGGTCACGAACAAGCTAGCGCGCTCCTCGCGCAATTTTATGCAAGCGGTAAACTTGGCTTTAGCAAAGACCCAGACAAGCAAAAACAACTCCTCTGCCGGGCTGTCGCCCTCGGTAATCGGCTTGCCATCGCCCCACTGGCTCGTCTCAATCGCGCCAACACAGCTACTGCACGCCGCTCGCGCGCTCGCAATAACTTGGAGCAGAACCTGACGACACCAATAAAAAAACAAACAGGCAAAAACCAAAATGCCTGGCACAAGACGCCACCTGCAAAACATCCGACGAACCAAATCACCCCCGCCGCGACTCACAAAGAAGCCGAGATCAAAGTGAAACTCGTGCACTAGTATTTTGGTAGCGCCAAAATCTACGAATCAACAAGCAAACGGACTAGTGTGTTGGCCAAGCTGTTGACAGCAAAGGCCAAGCCTTGTGCATGCCGCTTCGTAAGCAGCTCATCATCGAGCCAAAATCTGAGTCAGCACAGCCATTTGAGCTAAGGCTCTCAGTCAAGACTGCGCGAACTGCCGTAGGCAACATTCTTGCAGGCTTAAAAAGCATCCATCCAAAACTTTTATTTGCCGTGGCGGTCCATGAGTGTCTCCACAAGAGCTCGTTTTATTGTCGCGATCATGCTGGCATTATCCATTGCCACAGCGTGTTCGGCGGGAAGCAATTTTGCCAGCTCCGGTGGCGGTACTGGTAAGACACCAAGCAAAAAACCTAAATCCCATCCTGATTCGGTAGTCAAATCAGCAAATAATTCGACGGTCAAACCGTCACAACACAGCACAAAAAAATCTCCACCGAAAAAATCTCAGCCACCCTCGGACGCTAAATCAGATGCCGTGGATGACATCAAAGATCAAGCGGACGCCAAGGCGGAAGCCGACACTGCTGCCAAACAGCAGGTCATAGCCGATATCACTGCTAGCCTCGAACAACTGCGTTGGGAACTCCCCTGCAAAACGCCTCCAGCGCCACGACTCTGCTTTGGGACAAGCACCGTTGCTGACCAACAAGTCTTGTCTGGAGATCCTGGAACTCTGTTCGATATCAAATTGCGCTTTCGTGGCCTGGTCGAACCTAAAACCTACCGGGGTGGGCAGCACAACGGTGGCTTTTGGCAGATTGGTGGCTCA
>JAULVH010000060.1:0-27553 GCA_032111105.1 Burkholderiaceae bacterium
AGCAGGATTCAAGTTTGTTGGCGCGCACGACTTCTTTTTGCGCGCTCATGAGCGTATCGATGTCGTACGGGACTTTGATTTGAAAAATCTTCGCTGAATTCAACAAGCGCTGTGTGTGTTCTTTCAAGCGGAAGATGACTGTTCCATTAGGCGTGTTGTAAGCGCGTATGCCCTCAAACACGGCCATGCCGTAATGCAAACTGTGAGTAAGCACATGCAGAGTGGCATCGCGCCAGTCGACCATGTGGCCGTCTTTCCAGATTTTCCCGTCACGGTCAGCCATAGACATAACAATTTCTCCAATGGATAGTGCAAAGGCGTGATTTTAGCGGATTGTGTCCCCGGCTAGGCTCGAGTCGGCATGCACGCAATAAATAATTTAGGGAGATGCCGATTTATGGTGAATTTTATGGCGAGCCAGCGCAGCTGTGCGACGCGGGGCAAAGTAAATCAATGGGTTAGCTTGGTTCCTAACTCAAGAAACGTCTCGTTTTTTATTTAATCAGTGCTTCCTTCGTAAATTTTGCCGGTAACAAGCAGCCCCGAGTTGAGATATCCGATGACATCCAGACTCGGACAGGAAGGCTGACTCACTATAAAATCCGTGCCGAATACGTACTTTTCAACCAGACTTAGGCGAATACTTGCCCCTGGCTTTACTTGGTGTGCGCTTGTAGATAGACCGATTACACAATGAATTCTCTGCAAGCTGAACAGGCAGTACGTGAAAAAGACGCTTTTTGGGACGGTGTACGCATCAGCGCGCCGACCATGCCCGGATTGGTTGCCTGGGGCGCCGTCACCGGCATGGTGATGGTTCAGTCGGGTCTTAGTGTTTGGCAGGCCATACTCATGACCGTCATGGTCTATGCCGGCTCAGCGCAACTGGCGGTGTTGCCGTTAATTGTGGCAGGCGCGCCGGTTTGGCTGATTTTTCTCACGGCGCTGTTGGTTAATTTCCGTTTCATTATCTTTAGTGCGGTCGTTGGGCCGCATTTTTCACATTTGCACTGGACTCGCCGGCTTTGGTACGGCTACTTCAACGCAGACTTAGTGATGGCATTCTTCCCACAACGCTTTCCGCAGCACACGCTCAGTAAGCCCACAGGCAAGCTGGGCTATTTCACCGGGCTGGCCATGCCTACCTGGGCTTCCTGGCAACTGGGCAGCATGGTCGGGATTTTTCTGGCCAGCCAAATACCCCGTGAGTGGGGCATAGGCTTTGCCGGGACCTTGGTTTTACTGGGATTAACCATTCCACTGATTATTAATCGGGCCACGCTGGCTGGGGTAATTGTCGCCAGCTTAGTTGCTGTGGCCGCCGCCGGGCTGCCTTACCGCTTGGGTTTAATCATTGCCATGCTCGCGGGTATAGCTGCAGCTGTTACGGTAGATCGCATGACCAGCATGACTCGGCAGCCCACGCCTCAGGATGAGGGCAAACCATGAGTGTTGCCGATTTCATATTACTAGTGGTGTTGATGACCTTAACCACCGCCGTGACCCGCAGTTTTTTCTTTTTGCTGGCGGGTTCTCGCATGCCGCCCTGGCTGCAGCACGCCTTGGGTTATGTGCCCGCGGTGGCGCTGGCGGCGATTATTGCCCCCGATCTGCTGATGTCAGGTGGGCACCTGGCTCTGGATATTTCTAATGTGAAGCTGTTAGCGGGCATAGCTGCGACGAGTTTCTTTTTACTTACCCGCCATTTGATTAGCACGCTGGTCTTGGGCATGGGGGTCTTTACACTGCTCAGACTGTACGCACCCGGCCTTTAGTCATGCCGGTCTGGCAACGGACTTTCAGAGGGTGGGCTGCGGTAAAATACGCGGTTTTCCAACATTCAATCGAGTCCACCATGCGATTCAACCGACTGAGCGATCTAACGCAGAACGACCAACTGCGCGGCAAACGGGTTTTTATTCGAGCCGACCTCAACGTTCCGCAAAATGATGCGGGCGCTATTACCGAAGACACGCGTATACGTGCGTCGGTGCCCGCCATACAGGCAGCGTTAGCCGCAGGGGCTGCGGTCATGGTGACATCACATCTGGGTCGTCCTACTGAGGGTGAATTCAAACCTGAAGATTCGCTCGCACCGATTGCTACGCGCTTGTCTGAATTGCTCGGTCGTCCTGTGCCCTTAAAGCAAAATTGGGTTGATGGTGTGGACGTTGCGCCGGGTGAGGTTGTGCTGCTTGAAAATTGTCGCGTGAATCCCGGCGAGAAAAAGAACAGCGACGAACTCTCAAAAAAAATGGCCGCGCTGTGTGATGTGTATGTCAATGATGCCTTTGGCACAGCGCACCGCGCAGAAGCGACAACCCATGGCATTGCCAAGTTTGCGCCTATAGCGTGCGCCGGCCCGTTGTTGGCTGCTGAACTCGATGCGTTAGGCAAAGCACTCGGACATCCGGCTTCTCCCTTAGCCGCTATCGTGGCCGGTTCCAAAGTTTCGACCAAACTCACTATTCTTAAAACGCTGGCAGCCAAAGTTGACCGACTTATTGTCGGTGGTGGCATTGCCAACACATTCATGTTGGCCGCAGGTCTGCCAATTGGTAAATCACTTGCTGAAGCTGATTTGGTTGCAGAAGCTAAAGAGATTATGGACATGATGAATGCGCGTGGCGCGACTGTTCCTATTCCTACCGATGTGGTGTGCGCCAAAGAATTTTCAGCAACCGCAACAGCCACCGTTAAATCAGTGCATGACGTCGCCGCCGATGATTTGATTTTGGATATAGGCCCGCAAACAGCCAAGCTGTTAGCTGCGCAGCTTTTGGATGCGGGCACTATCGTCTGGAACGGCCCGGTGGGCGTATTCGAATTTGATCAGTTTGGTGAAGGCACGAAAACACTGGCCATGGCCATTGCACAATCCCAAGGGTTTTCTATTGCAGGTGGTGGCGACACCCTTGCTGCCATTGCCAAGTACGGCATTACCGACAAAGTGGGCTACATCTCCACCGGCGGTGGTGCCTTCCTTGAATTCCTCGAAGGCAAAGTCCTTCCGGCCGTTGAAATACTTGAACAGAGAGCCCACTAGTTGACTACTGAAATTAAACAACGCGCCACCAAGATCGTTGCCACCATAGGTCCAGCGTCTAACACGCCTGAAATATTGCAGCGAATGATAGCTGCGGGTGTCGAGGTGGTCAGGCTCAACTTTTCACATGGCAAAGCGGAAGATCATGTGCTGCGAGCGCAGATGGTGCGTGATGCAGCGGCTGCCTGCGGTAGAGAAGTTGCCATCATGGCTGATCTTCAGGGACCAAAAATTCGCGTTGGTAAATTCGTCGATGGAAAAATCGAACTGGTCAAAGGCGCACCTTTTATTCTTGATGCAACCTGCGAATTGGGCGATCAAAACCGCGCCGGTTTAGATTACAAAGAATTACCGCGTGATCTCAAACCCGCCGATGTGCTTTTGCTTAATGATGGTTTGATAGTGCTGACTGTTGATCGCGTGCAGGGCAGCGAAATTTTTACGACCGTCAAAGTGGGCGGCGAGCTATCCAACAACAAAGGTATTAATCGTCAAGGCGGTGGTTTGTCTGCGCCGGCCTTAACCGCCAAAGACATGGAAGACATCAAGACAGCCATGCAATTAGGTGCTGACTATGTAGCCGTTTCATTTCCTAAAAATGCGACGGACATGATCATGGCGCGGCAATTGGCAAATCTTGCTGCTGAAGCACACGGCTCGCATCGTCCTTTGATGATCGCAAAAATTGAACGCGCCGAAGCCATACCGGTGCTGCAAGAAATTCTTGATGCTTCTGACGGCATCATGGTTGCGCGTGGTGATCTGGCTGTAGAGGTGGGTAATGCTATGGTACCCGCACTGCAAAAGCGCATGATACGCATGGCACGTCATTCCAATAAGCTGGCGATTACGGCTACGCAGATGATGGAGTCGATGATACAAAACGCAGTTCCTACGCGTGCTGAAGTATCCGATGTAGCCAATGCTGTTTTAGATGGCACGGACGCTGTGATGACGTCAGCAGAAACAGCGGCCGGTAAATATCCCGTTGAAACAGTAGAGATGATGGCCGCTGTGTGTGCCGAGGCAGAAAAAGCCGAACCCATGTCACTCGACGCTGATTTTTTGAATGTCACTTTTTCTCGCATAGATGAATCGATTGCCTACGGCGCGTTGTTTACCGCCTACCATTTGCGCGCGCGTGCCATCGTGGCACTGACCGAATCCGGATCAACACCTTTGTGGATGAGCCGTCATAACATCGACATGCCTATTTATGCCATGACGACTAGCCGTGCTACACAACGCAAGGTTGCCTTGTATCGCAATGTGCAGCCAATTGAACTCAAGCCCGGTGACAACGACCGCGAATCGGTATTAAAAGCTGCCGAAGAGTTATTGCTGGCTAAAGGATTAGTAAAAAAAGATGACATGGTCGTCATGACCTGGGGCGAGCCCATGGGACAAACAGGCGGCACCAATGCATTGAAGATCACCAAGATAGGCGATCGTTGATTTTCACCATCGATATTTCATAGTGAATTTACCCAGGAGACTAGTACATGCCACTCGTATCACTTCGCCAGCTGCTCGATCACGCTGCCGAAAATAATTATGGTCTACCCGCTTTTAACGTCAACAACCTTGAACAAGTCTCGGCCATCATGGCCGCTGCTGACGAAGTCGGTGCCCCCGTCATCATGCAAGCATCAGCAGGTGCGCGCAAATACGCGGGCGAAGCATTTCTTCGTCATTTGATTTCAGCCGCTGTTGAGGCTTATCCGCATATTCCTGTTGTTATGCATCAGGATCACGGACAGTCACCTGCTATTTGTATGTCCGCTATCAAGTCAGGATTTTCATCGGTCATGATGGATGGTTCATTGATGGCAGACGGAAAGTCAGTTGCCAGCTACGAATACAACGTGGAAGTCTCGCGCAAAGTCGTTGAGTTTTCGCATGCGATTGGTGTGACAGTAGAGGCTGAGTTGGGTGTGCTCGGTTCGCTCGAGACCATGAAGGGCGACAAAGAAGATGGCCATGGTGCCGAAGGTACGATGACGCGCGAACAGTTGCTGACCGATGTAGATCAGGCAGCTGATTTTGTTCGGCAAACGCAGTGTGATGCGCTAGCGATAGCGATTGGTACCAGTCACGGAGCCTATAAATTTTCACGCAAACCTACAGGCGATATTTTGGCGATTGATCGCATCAAACAAATTCATTTGCGCATACCGAATACTCACCTGGTCATGCACGGCTCTTCTAGCGTGCCGCAAGAATTATTGGCAGAGATACGTCAGTTTGGTGGCGACATGAAAGAAACCTATGGTGTACCCGTAGAAGAAATTCAAGAAGGCATCAAGCACGGTGTTCGCAAAATCAATATCGATACCGACATACGATTAGCCATGACTGCCGCCGTACGACGTTATTTGGCAGAAAATCCAACGAAATTTGATCCGCGTGATTACCTCAAACCAGCGCGTGAAGCCGCGATGAATATATGTAAGGCGCGCTATTTGTCGTTTGGTTGCGAAGGTCAGGCAGGACGAATCAAACCAGTGTCATTAGAAAAAATGGCAGAAAAATACGCTAAGGGTGAGTTATCCCAGGTGATTAAGTAAATTCTCAGATCAGTAAAACTGCCGGTCCTTTTAAAAAGATGAATATTTAAAGGGCTGGCTAGTTTCTATCTCGTGACTGCATTTTTCATTTTAAAAAGCATTCCGGCATCGTTGCATCACTCCAAACTTTTATGACTAGTCTTTACCAATCTACTATTACTTCATTACCGCTGTTAGGTCGTGGCAAGGTGCGTGACAATTATGCTGTGGGTGACGACAAAATCCTCATAGTCACTACTGACCGCCTCTCTGCATTTGATGTAGTGATGAATGAGCCGATTCCGACTAAGGGTCAGGTGTTGAATCAGATGTCTGATTTTTGGTTTGCCAAATTAAGTCACCTTGTTCCTAATCACTTGACGGGCGTGACACCGGAATCGGTGGTTGCTCCCAATGAGATAGATCAGGTGCGTGGGCGCGCCGTAGTGGCCAAGCGACTGCAACCGATTTTGGTAGAAGCCGTCGTGCGTGGTTATTTGATAGGCTCGGGTTGGAAAGATTATCAGGCCACGGGTGCTGTATGCGGTATTCCTTTACCTGCCGGTTTGAATTTGGCGGCAAAATTAACGCAGCCAATTTTTACTCCAGCGGCTAAAGCAGACCTGGGCGAGCATGATGAAAACATCAGCTTTGATGAAATGAAAAATCGCATCGGTGTTGAGCTGGCTACCAAGATGCGTGATGTCAGTATTCAACTGTATCAAGCAGCAGCGGATTATGCGGCTACGCGCGGCATCATAATTGCAGATACTAAATTCGAATTTGGTTTGGATGACAACGGCGTCATGCATTTGATGGATGAAGTATTAACTGCTGATTCATCGCGCTTCTGGCCAGCAGATTCCTATGCAGAAGGAATCTCACCACCTTCATTTGATAAGCAGTTTGTGCGAGATTATTTAGAAACCCTGACTGACTGGGGTAAGACTGCGCCCGCGCCGGCGCTGCCTGCTGAAGTGATAGAAAAAACCGGCGCCAAATACCGCGAGGCGCTAGAGCGTCTGACCGGACTAGCCTTGAAAGACTGAGATGAGCCAAGCGAAACCTGTAGTTGGTGTTGTGATGGGTTCATCCTCTGATTGGGATGTCATGCAGCATGCCGTACTCATGCTGACAGAATTTGGTGTTCCACATGAAGCCCAGGTGATTTCTGCGCACCGTATGCCTGATCAAATGTTTGAGTATGCAAAGTCAGCGCGTACGCGCGGCTTGCGAGCAATTATTGCTGGTGCGGGTGGGGCGGCGCATTTACCCGGCATGCTGGCTTCTCAAACTATCGTGCCTGTTATGGGTGTGCCTGTGCCATCCAAATATTTGCGTGGTGAAGATTCGCTGATGTCGATAGTGCAAATGCCTAAAGGCATACCTGTAGCAACCTTCGCTATTGGTGAGGCAGGTGCAGCGAACGCTGCGTTAGCGGTGATAGCGATGTTGGCCGCTGATGATGCCGCACTGGCTGACAAATTACTGAGTTTCCGTGCACGCCAAACCGAAGCTGCAAAAGCGATGACCTTGCCTGCATGAGCACGTCTACTCCGCTAGAAAATTCATTTAAACCTTCCGCCGCGCCTTCTACCTGGTTGGGCGTTATGGGTGGTGGTCAACTCGGCCGTATGTTTACACATGCTGCCCAAGCCATGGGTTACAAGGTGGCTGTACTGGAACCATCAAGTGATTGCCCGGCAGGCCATGCAGCGGATCATTTGCTTGCAGCGGCCTACACCGATGCAGATGCACTGCTAAAACTTGGCGCGCAATGCGCTGCAGTGACGACCGAATTTGAAAACGTACCTGCGCAAAGTTTATCGTTATTAGCTGAACACACCTTCGTTGCGCCGACGGCGGCTTGCGTCTCTATTGCGCAAGACCGACTCGCTGAGAAAAAGTTTTTTGCTGAATGCGCACAAGTGTCAGGCGTTCTTCCTGCACCCCATCAGCGTATTGCGACGGTAGCAGATATCGATGTACTGCCTGAATCACTGTTCCCCGGTATTTTGAAAACAGTACGCCTGGGCTATGACGGCAAAGGACAAGTACGCGTTAAAACGACCGATGAAGTACGAACAGCCTTTGAGCACATGAACCATGTGGAATGCGTGCTTGAAAAAATGCTACCGCTGGCTTACGAAGTATCGGTACTTGCAGCGCGCGGTGCTGATGGCCTAGCCGTGGTGTATCCCATTGCTGAAAATGTGCATCGCGAAGGCATATTGTTTACTACTACCGTTCCCGGCCCGAACGTGAGTGAGGATTGTGCTAAACGTGCGCAAGCTGCTGCGCTGGAAATTATTCATCGCCTTGGTTACGTGGGTGTGCTGTGTGTAGAATTTTTTGTGCTCCGTGATGGTTCATTAGTTGTTAATGAAATGGCGCCGCGTCCGCACAATAGTGGCCATTACACTATGGATGCATGTATTACTAGTCAGTTCGCTCAACAAGTGCGAGCGATGGCGCGACTGCCTTTGGGTGACGCGCGTCAGCATTCGTCAGCGGTGATGCTTAATTTGCTGGGTGATCTTTGGTTTATAAAAGATGCGCAGCATGCAACTGAGCCTGCATGGGATAAATTACTGGCACTTAAAGGCGCTAATCTTCATTTGTATGGCAAAGATGATCCACGTCCAGGTCGCAAAATGGGTCACGTAACGTTTGTTGCGCAACATCTGGCCGATGCGCAAACGCAGTGTCATATCGCTTGTCAATTACTGGGCGTAGAACCTTAATTCCATGATGCCCGATAGTGCTGAAATTCAGCGAGCAGCGCGCTTGCTAGAGCAGGGCAAGTTAGTCGCATTTCCTACTGAGACAGTGTACGGTTTGGGCGCAGATGCATCCAATCCTGAGGCAGTGGCAGCGATCTTCACTGCCAAAGGCCGACCATCCAATCATCCTATCATCGTGCATGTGGCGCACAACGCAGATTTAACGCGTTGGGCTAGTCACATACCTGCAGAAGCGACATTATTAATCAACGCATTTTGGCCGGGTCCGCTGACACTCATATTGCCGCGCGCTGCTCATGTACCGGCAGCCGTCGCGGGTGGACAAAATTCTATAGGTTTGCGTTGCCCTTCACATCCGGTTGCGTTGGCTTTGTTAGCAGAGTTTCGTCACGGGCAGGGCGGTATAGCCGCTCCATCAGCGAATCGATTTGGTCATGTAAGCCCCACGACGGCACAGCATGTACTGGATGAATTTGGTGATGCAGATGAAAGCCCGCTTGCTTGTGTGCTCGACGGTGGACAAAGTGAGGTCGGCATAGAATCTACTATTGTTGATCTCACACGTTTAGATACAGTGGGTCCTGTTGTATTACGGCCGGGTCAGATTAGCGTTGCACAGCTAGCGCAGTGTTTGGGGCGTGCGCCATTGGTTCCCGCAAGGCCGGACGCGGCAGCACCGCGTGTATCGGGTAGTTTGGATGCGCATTACGCACCGGTTACACCGTTAGTGTTAATTGATAGTGCAGAGTTGGTAGCGCTTATGCATAGCTTGCAGAGTGTGCATCGCACCTGTGTTGTGATGCATTATTCATCGCTACCTATTGATATGCATTACGCATTGGCAAGCGAGCGATTGCCTGCTGATCCAAACTCGTATGCGCATGGTTTGTATGCGGGATTGAGATTGCTGGATACTCGGCAAGCGGATGTGATCATCGTTGAGCGTCCGCCGCAAAGTGATGATTGGCAGGGCATTAATGATCGTCTCAGACGTGCAGCGTTTGAATCAGGCGACGTAGTAAAGCGACTGCTCAAACGCTGAAATGCAGTTCACTTCAGTTCAGCCAGGCCTTCTATTTTGCCAAAGCGACTGCTGTGATACACCAGTGCCGATTTAGCTTCATAAGCGCAGCGTTCAACTTCGCCTACAAAAATTACATGATCGCCTTCAGGATATCGACTGCGATTGTGGCATTCAAACCAGGCAGCAGCGCCATGCAATATAGGCAGCCCGGTAGACGAGAGATCAAAGCTCACACCGTCGAAACGATCAGGAAGACGACTAGCAAAACGTTCCGCTAGTGCTGCCTGATCAGCGGCCAGCACATTGATTACATAATGTGAGTTAAGTTTAAATAGCGGCATGCTGCGAGCATTATTGGAGAGACTCCACAGTACCAGCGGCGGTGTTAGCGATACAGAATTGAATGAGCTAGCAGTTAATCCGACAAAGCCGCCACTTTCATCACGCGTGGTGATGACGGTTACTCCGGTGGCAAACTGAGATAGGGCGCGGCGAAAATGAACGTCGTCAAATTCTGTTACGGGGGCTTGAATTGGTGGGCTAGACATATCGTATAAAAAGTAATTAGCCCCGATTATGCACAAAATAGCGTTTTCCTGCGGAAGTTGTCCTATGTGTACTTACAATTCTTGCCAAAATGATTGAACCCTCGCGTTTACTTGCCATGCTGGCCGCTCATGGTCGTGAGCACGGTGACATCCTTTGTCATTGGCTGCCCGAGCGCGTGATTAACTACCGCCGGTTATGGTCGCGTGTAGAGCGTGCTTCAGCCCGATTGCAAGGTGAGTGGAATGTGAAGTCCGGGCAGACGATTGCTTATGTCGGACACTCGCATCCCGACATACTAGTTTTGTTTGCGGCATTGATACGCATAGGCGCATCTTTCATGCCATTAGAAGAAAGACCCGTAGATTCTTCTTTGTTATTGATGAATCAAGCAGATATTTCTCTCGTGATTGTAGATAAGGAGATGAGTTTTGAGGGTAGGGCGACTCAGAGCCTGCCGCAGTTACTTGATGGGTGGTGCCATTTTCATCCGGAAATCAACGAAGAAGATCCGTCGAAAACTACCTTGCTACTACCTTCAACATCGCACGCAATCGACTATCTGAACCTAAATGAATTATGCGTTAAGCTACCAGCACGCGCATCGACAAATTGGTTAACTGGCCCTGTCTTTACTGTTGAAACATTAACAAATTGTGTATTACCTACTTTGCGTGATTTGCAAGTGCTGCATTTTTCAGCGCTTGAGAACACGGCATCAAGTACGGTATCTAAGGTAGTGGAGTGAATGATGACAATCGAAATTGCAACATTGGGTGGTGGATGTTTTTGGTGTCTTGAAGCTGTCTATCAAGAGATGCGCGGCATAGAGTTGGTTGAATCAGGTTATAGCGGCGGCCACACAGCCCATCCTGACTACGAGTCAGTTTGCTCTGGTCAGACAGGGCACGCCGAAGTCGTGCGCATACATTTTGATACTCAACTCACGACCTATCGCGAACTACTGGAAGTTTTTTTTACGATTCATGATCCCACGACATTGAATCGCCAGGGTAACGACGTCGGTACGCAATACAGATCAGTTATTTATACTCACAGCCCAGAGCAGATGAGTATGGCTCAGAAAGTAATTTCTGAAATGGCGCATGTATGGGATGCTCCGCTGGTGACAGAACTTAAAGAATCTCCGGTATTTCATATCGCCGAAGATCATCACCAAAATTATTACGTAAATCATCCACTGCAATCCTATTGTGCCTTTGTGGTGGCGCCCAAGGTTGCAAAATTCAGAAAAATTTTCACAGATAAGCTGCGTCAAAAATAAATCGTTTGCAGTAAAAACTCGGTGAGTAGGTAGCGGGTGAGTAGGTAGCGGGTGAGTAGTTTGCATGTCTTTAGTGACCGTCTAAGCCTGGATACATATACCTGCGTGACCAGGCTAGTGTGTCGGAATCTCGACCGGCTTTGCTGCAAATAATTTGATTGAGTGATATCCAGTCATTGCGAAACGCATGGGCGCATCCGGCAAGATATACGCGCCAGATACGAAAGCGCCGTTCGTCTGTCAGGGCATGTATCTTCGCACTGTTATTTTCAAAATTTTCTGCCCACAGTGCGCACGTCTGGGCATAGTGCCTGCGTAAATTTTCAACGTCGCGCGCCTCTAATCCACCTTCTTGCATAGCGGTCAGTACACGTCCTATATGGGGTAATTCGCCCTTAGGAAAAACATACTGTTCGATAAACTCACCCGCACCATAGCGCGCCGTGCTGTGATCGGTGTTGGTTGTTGTGATGCCATGATTTAGAGCTAGTCCATCATCTGTTAGTAATGATGAGATTTTTGCAAAATACTCAGGTAAATTTTTAAGTCCTACATGCTCGAACATACCCACACTGGTAATGCGATCAAATTTTCCAGTGACATCACGGTAATCCATAAGGCAAATTTGAATTTTTTCGGATAGTCCTGCATGAGCTACTCGCTCAGTGGCGAGTATGTACTGATTTTCTGACAGCGTTATGCCAGTGCATTGCGCACCAAATTTTTCCGCTGCGCGTATAAGTAGCGCACCCCAACCGCAGCCTATATCCAATAACCGATCCCCGGGCTTGACTGCGATTTTTCTTAGGATGTGATCTATCTTTTTTTCTTGCGCAGTCGCTAAGCTCTCATTACCTTGTTCAAAATAAGCGCAGGAATACACCATGGCCGGATCTAAAAAAGCCTGGTAAAAATCATTTGATACGTCGTAGTGGTATTCGATGGCTTGTTTATCTTGCGAGCGAGAATGAGCCACGGGTCGAAATAGCTGGCCTAATCGCCCTGTAGATGAAAAACTTTTTTCAGCCATGGCATTGGCCATTTCTATTACTGATTGCAATCGTCCCTCAACATTTAGCTTGCCTTCAACGTAAGCGCCCGCCAAATTGTCTAATGATGGATTGAGTAAATAGGTTAGTGAGGAAGGCCCTGGCAGGCTGAGTGTGACTTCAGGATGGACTTCAGCAAGATCAACTTGCAGACCATTCCAAAGAATCACGCGAAGTGGAAGCACGGCTTGATGGCGCATGCGTGCTAGCCACTGGTTGAATTTTTTTTCCCAGAACATCATAGTCACCTCCGCCAGATGACTATGATGTTTGAGACACAAACAGACTTTGATTTTGCTCTAGGCGATCTCAGTACGTACTAGCCGTAGTAAGCAATTTCTTGTTTTCATCAAACATTTTATTTGTCATGTCTTACGGTTGCAGACGCTGACGTGACCACTGACCAGTCGCATCGCGGGTATAGACAACCCGGTCATGTAATCGTGAGCGACGACCTTGCCAGAATTCTATCCAGTCGGGTTTCAAGCGATAGCCACCCCAATGCGCAGGGCGTGGTGGCGCTTCGCCGTATTGCGCCTCTGCCTGGTCGAATTTTTGTTCCAAAAGATCGCGGCTGTCTATAGGTTGACTTTGAGCAGATGCAATTGCACCTAAGCGACTTTTAATAGGGCGTATCTGAAAATACGCATCACTATCAGCTTCGGCTACGCGTTCTACTTTGCCTTCTATGCGTACCTGCCGCTCTAGCTCTACCCAATGAAACGTCAGGGCAGCATAAGGATGACTAGCGAGATCAAGCCCTTTGCGGCTGTCATAGTTGGTGTACCAGGTGAAGCCGCGCTCATCAAAATCTTTTAACAGCACTATGCGTGAAGACGGTCGACCATTAGCACCTACTGTAGCCAAACTCATGGCATTTGGCTCAGGTATTTCAGAGGCGAGCGTCTGTTCAAACCACGACGCAAATTGTTGTATGGGATTAGGGTCGACTTCGTGTTCAGACAGGGTAGCCTGAGTGTAATCGCGGCGTAAGTCAGCAATCGACATAGGTGTTCATTCCTGAGGAGTGGATAATTTTTTTCTGGTCTGAGCCATAGCTTTGCTGGCGGCTAAAGGTACGCCTGCAGCGATGGCAAGGCTCAGACCCCAGAATACGACAAACATACCCAGTGTGGCACCGGCAGCACCAAATGCCATTGGCATCATGACGGAGCTGGCATTGCCTATCGTTGCGCGTATGCCTATGGCTTCGGCGCCACGTCCTGGGGGTGCAATGCTGTGCAGTAAGGCCAGCACGTTAGGTTGACTGGTACCCAAGGCTAGTCCCAACACGGCGGCAGTAGCAGCTAATGTGATCGGAGTTTCCATAAAAGGAAACACCATATAGCAGAGCGACGCTACGCTTAAAGCGACGGTGAGTATTTGCCATTCACGATAGCGTCGTACGATGCCAGGCATGGCTAGTCGCACTATAAAGGTAGCACCGGCAAAGCTGGCCAGTATCATTCCTATGGTCGACGCAGAGAAGCCTAATTGTGATCCATGCACAGGCGTTACGAAGGTAAACATATCCCAACCAGCTGCGAGCAAAATTCCTATGATGTAGACGCGTCGCAGTTCATGATTGCGCAGTAGTTGCAGTGGGCTGCCCTTGACTATGTGCTGCGTAACAGGTTGATTAGTTATATTTGTTAATGCGCCACTCAGAGTTAATCCGAATGCGGCGAGTGTGAACAAGCCACAACTTAAGTACGCAAACGAATAGCTGACATGATCGATCATGAACCCTGCAATTAACGGGCCTGTAAAAGATGAAATCGAAAATCCCAGCGACAGACGACTAAAGTTGGCCGTGCGATGCTCAGGTGCCGACATCACGCCTACAGCGTGTTGAGTACCTATAAAAATCGCCATAAAACCTGTACCTATGAGCATGGCGGCTGCATACAACACCGCCAAGCCCGAGATTGTGGCTGCCAGTAATACCCCCGCAGAAGCTAATAGGCAACCTATCATCAGGGGTTTGCGCATGCCTATGCGATCGATGGCGCGTCCCATGGGTACAGCGAGCATCATGGGCACGAGCGCAAATAACGCGATCAGAGTTCCCACCGTAAATGCGGAGGCCTCTAGCGATAGAGCATAGAGCGCCGTAGTGACGCGCGCTGCACCTAGCGCTACATGGGCCGTCACTGCAACGGCTATCAGTTTAAATAATGGGGTAGAGAGTGACACGGGATAGAGGCACAGGAAGAAATCATAAGAAATGTATTAAGCAAGTACTCGTTATTTATTGCTAATACCCTAGTGTAGAGGATATGCGGCAGCACAGTCCGTTAAAATAGCGGCATGTCTACAGTTCTTCCCTTAATTGCACCAGAAACCGATGAGATCGATGTTGAACGTCGATTTGGCGGCATAGCGCGCTTGTATGGCGAGCAAGCGTTGTCATCCTTTAGGCAAGCGCATGTGTGCGTCATTGGTGTGGGTGGTGTGGGCTCGTGGGCAGTGGAGGCACTAGCCCGCAGTGCCATCGGTAAGATCACGATGATAGATCTAGATAATCTTTCTGAATCAAATATCAATCGTCAGATACACGCGCTAACAGATACGCTGGGTAAACCCAAAGTCGATGCATTGGCTGAGCGTATTGCGCAAATCAATCCGTATTGTGTTGTGACTAATATAGAAGAATTCATTGATCCTGATAATGTGGCTCATATGATTCCGACAGGGCAGTTTGATTACGTCATCGATGCGATCGATAATGCGCGTGCAAAAACCGCATTGGTGGTTCATTGCCGAGAACAAAAAATTCCTTTAATTACGATAGGGAGCGCAGGCGGACAAGTTGATCCCACGCGCATTGCGGTGTGTGATTTGTCGCGCACTGAACAAGAGCCTTTATTAGCACGCGTACGCAAACGCTTGCGCAGTTTGCATGGATTTCCGCGCGGGACAAAAAATAAATTTGGTATTGATGCTGTGTATTCCACCGAGCCGGTGCGTCATCCTGAATTATGTGCAGTCGATGACGACGCCACTGATGGTCTGACGGGTCTTAATTGCGCAGGCTACGGCTCTGCCGTGGTGGTAACAGCGAGCTTTGGATTCGTTGCTGCCAGCTTAGTATTGCGCAAGCTGGCAGAACGCAGTAACACTACAACTTCACATTCCTAAGCCTTAGTGCATTAGCGATCACTGATACCGATGAGAGACTCATCGCAGCGCTGGCTATCATCGGTGAAAGCAGCAGTCCCAGCCACGGATACAAGGCACCTGCTGCAATCGGAACGCCCACAAAATTATAGACAAACGCGAAGAATAAATTTTGTCGAATATTACGCATAGTCGCGCGTGATAACTGCCTTGCTTTAGCAATACCGCGCAGATCACCTTTTACCAATACGATACGCGCACTTTGCATGGCGATATCCGTACCTGTACCCATCGCAATACCGACACTGGCCTCGGCGAGTGCAGGTGCATCATTAATTCCATCACCTGCCATCGCGACGATATGTCCTTGCTTTTGCAAGGTCTGTACGTGCCGAAATTTATCTTCAGGCAGAACATCTGCATAAACAGTATCTATACCCAGCGTAGCAGCGACTACGCGTGATGTGGCGAGATTGTCGCCCGTAATCATAATGATCTTCATGCCCTCTGCACGCAGCATGCGTATCGCTTCTCGGCTTTCAGGTTTAATGCTGTCGGCGACACTGATCATGCCGGCAAGGCGGTCGCCCACAGCGACATACATAACGGTTTGCCCTTGATTTTGTAATTCGATCGCTTTGTCATTTAATGAGCTGGTATCTATGCCCGATTCTTTTAGCATCAGTGCATTACCGAACACAATTTTTTGCCCATCCAGGTTGCCTTGTAGGCCCTTGCCGCCAATAGCCTGAAAATTTTGCACAGCCAGTATTGGCAGCGATTGTGATTTGATGTGATCCAGAACAGCTTTTGCCAAAGGATGCTCAGACTGATTTTCAAGGGCAGCGGCTAAGACGAGTACATCAGCACGCGCAAATCCTTCGTTAGCGATAATTTGCTGAACTTTGGGTTTGCCCTCAGTGAGAGTGCCTGTTTTATCAACGATAAGCGTGTCGACTTTCTCCATCAGTTCCAGGCCTTCAGCGTCTTTAATTAATACGCCTTCACGTGCGCCGCGTCCTATACCCACCATCACAGAAATAGGTGTTGCCAGCCCCAGTGCGCAGGGGCATGCAATGATCAATACGGATACCGCGGCGACTAATCCATTGGCCATACCAGGCGCTGGCCCCACAGTGGCCCACAGTATGAAACTCAGCACAGCCATACCCATAACGGCAGGCACAAACCATCCCGATGCGCGGTCGGCTAATTTTTGTATAGGCGCGCGCGACCGTCCTGCTTGATTCACTAAATTGACTATCTTGGCCAGCAGGGTATCGGCACCAATTTTTTCGGCACGCATTACAAATGAACCCAGCTGATTCATCGTACCGGCCACTACCAAGCTGCCGTTAATTTTATCGACAGGCATGGATTCACCCGTGATCATGGATTCATCAACGCTCGACTCACCTTCAACCACCACACCATCCACAGGAATGGTTGTGCCTGGTTTTACTCGCAACATATCTGCCTTGTGAACCTGCTCAAGCGATATTTCTTTTTCACTGCTATCGGAATTAATACGAACAGCCGTGGTGGGCGTAAGCGCCAGTAACGATCTCACCGCGGCATTGGTGCGTGAGCGCGCGCGCAATTCCAACACCTGTCCCAACAGCACCAAGGTAACGATGACTGCCGCTGCTTCGAAATACAGCGGTGCCATGCCATGCATGGTGAATGCTGCGGGCAAGATGTCGGGCGCGACCAACCCTAAAAGACTAAACAGCCAGGCCGCCATGACACCTACACCAATCAAGCTGAACATATTCAGGTGACCGCTACGAAATGATTGCGCAGCGCGTTGCAAGAACGGAGCACCAAACCACAGCACCACGGGCGTCGCCAGTAAGCCCTGCAACCAGCCGTTGGCTGCGGGTGTGATCCAGGCAGAGGTGGAGATACCTAGCATCTCACCCATGGTGAGTAGCAGTAAGGGCAGCGACAACACCAGGCTGAACACGAAACGACGTGTCATGTCATCTAACTCATGCGTGTCTTCTTCCATGGTCGCCTGCAGAGGTTCCAGCGCCATGCCGCACTTGGGGCAGCTGCCTGGCCCTATCTGTTTGACTTCAGGATCCATAGGGCAGGTGTAGACCGCATCGACCGGTCCGGTTTCGGCTTGCCGTGTTTGTGGAGACAGATAACGAACGGGGTCGGCGTTGAATTTGGTCACGCAGCTAGTACTGCAAAAGTAGTAGGTCTGCCCTTCGTGTACAGCCGATTTTTCTGGATTGGCCGCTGCTTTCATGCCGCAGACCGGATCGGTATAGGGCTTTTCCTGGGGGTTGTCAGGGGTACTACTAGTTGCGGCTGGGGAGCGGGGACGGCGTATTTCTTGGGATTTCATGGGTCAACTCTCTCTTTATTCGTGGCCAGACGGACCGCTGTCATGGTTGAAAACACACAACAAAATTATTATAAAAGCTAGTGCTTACTTATTTTAATGACTATGAAAATCTAATTTTAGTTGTTAAAAATGTACATAAATTAGTACATTTGTACTATTTCATCCTAGCCACACTGTACCTACACTGAAGTTGACAAATGAGCAATATTTGTTGGATTGGCCGGACTGTGGTCTTCACGATACTCCGGACCAACCGTAAGCCTGAACTTGCTGGTGCAGATTGTGAGGCCTGAACTAAGTAAGCAAAGGAAATCAATGTCGTAGGTGTTCACTTTTTATTAGGAGCCAAGCCATGAAAATACTCGTTAAAAAACTTCAAGAATTTATCGCCGATGAACAAGGTGCTACAGCGGTTGAATACGGTCTGTTCGTTGCGCTGATAGCCGCCGTCATTGTGACCCTGGTTAATACATTGGGTACAAAAATCAAAACAGCCTTTCAAACCATCGTTACTGCGATGCCCTAAACAGCTGCGAAAACCTCTGACAGCCAGCCTCAAACCTCTCGGCTGTCAGAGAACCTGTGAACACCGAGTGATGGAATAACCATGCACCTATTAGCAAACGGAGCACCACAAACCAGCATTGTAGTTGCGCTCTTGGCGACTGTCATGGCCGCTGCATGGAGTGATCTGCAAGATTGGCGCATACCTAATGCACTACTTGCACCGAGTGCTGCTGCAGCACTCATGTTATCGACCTTCGCGCCGGGTAGCCAGGGAATCACGCTATCGCTGCTGGGAGCCGCCGCAGGCTTATTTATTTTCATGCCACTGTATCTGCTTAAAGGTATGGGCGCAGGAGATATCAAGCTAATGGCTGTCATCGGATTGTATGCGGGGCCCGATTTAACCTTGGATATAGCGTTGCTAACAGCCCTGATCGGTGGTTTGTGGGTCATCGTTTTGTTTAATCATGAAATGTCGGTCGATCAGTTAAAAACCCCATTAGGATCTTTTTTGCGACATCGATGGCAAACAAAAAATGTAGAAAGAAAAAAATTAAATCAGATAAATAAAAGTTTAATGATTCCCTATGGCGTAGTGATTGCTCTTGGAACCATCATTGCACTGGGTATAGCCAGCTCTCGTTGAAATAACGTAGGAGAAAAAATGAAAACAACACGAACCCTAATTATTTTGAGTGTGGCATTAATTTCGGGATTAATAGCTGCAGTGCTGGCAGCACGTTGGCTAGACAGACAATCGCATAGCGACACCACACAAGTAGCGGTTGCACGGACTGAAATAAGTTTAGGTCAGAGAGTGTCGCCCGAAATGATCAAACTTGTGGATTGGCCTAAAAATAGTCTTCCACAAGGAGCATTTTCTAACACAGAAAAATTAGATGGGCGAGTACTTAAAGCAGGTTTGCAACGTGGAGAGCCTGTGCTGGAAGCCAAACTTGCTCCACAAGGAACGCAGGGTGGATTGTCAGCTGTTATTTCAGAGGGAAAACGCGCAATTACAGTGCGAGTCAATGACGTCATAGGCGTAGCAGGATTTGCGTTACCCGGAAATTATGTAGACATCATCGTCAACACTCAAAAGGACGGTGAGCGTGTAAATCATGATCAAACAATTTCAAAAATAGTTTTAGAGAAAATTTTGGTTCTGGCGGTGGCTCAGGAAGTCAGCAGGGATGAAACTCGTCCACGAGTTGTGAATGCTGTCACGTTAGAAGTATTACCAGAAGAAGCTGAAAAGATTGATCTTGCACGTAGCGTAGGAAGTTTGTCTTTAGTACTGCGAAATCAGGTAGATCCCAATCCAATTCGTACGGGTGGAATTACAAAAAATGATTTGCTATCGATTCAGAAAATTAACAAAAATGATGAGAGCGCCAATTCAACAAAATCCTTAGTTAAGAAAAACGTCAGTAATAAAAAAAATAAATCTGTTGTTAGTGCGGCTGAAAGTAAAAATATCACTACAGCAGATCTAGCCACTACGACTGCCACGGAAGTAAAAAAATATTCTGAAACTGAACCACAAGTCGCCAGTAAACAATGTGTCGGTGTACTCAATGGAGTGCAAAGTTCTACCGAATGTTATTGAGATACGTCATTTAAAAAGAAGGAAAAAATCATGAAGCCTTCCGCACGAATAATCTCACTTTTAGTTTTACCTGTTGTTGCGGGATATTTAATTTGCATGATGCCTCCTGCGCTAAGCCAGGATGTGATGACGCGTACACCCATAGTAAAAAACACAGATGTAAGCAAAGTATCGGCAATGAATTGCAATAGCGTTGACTCGGCACCCTCGAAAGTCTCTTTGCCTATAGGGAAGTCGACCATAGTAAGACTGCCAGGTCAGGTAAGTTATCGCACCCTGGGGAACCCATCCGTTGTACAAGCCATGCTGGTGTCACCTGAAACACTCTATTTGTTGGGAATGTCGATAGGCACCACGAATATGATTCTTCAAGAAAAAAATGGGATATGTAAGGTCATCGATGTAGAGGTCACTATGGATCCTGATGGCCTGCTTAAAACATTTCATGAGTTATTTCCAGATGAAAAAAATATTCGTATTACTGCCGCTGCAGACAGTCTGGTTTTATCAGGCGTAGTAAGTGATGCACTAGTGGTAGCACAAGTAGTGGATCTGGCAACAGCCTATGTACGAAGGCCTGCGATTGCGGGGATAAATCAACACGATGGAACAGCTCTTCAACTGACTGCGCTAGGAGGGCAACAGCAAATAAATACAACATCGCAATCAACGCCACGGATAATTAATCTGCTCAGCATAGGTAGTGCTCAGCAAGTCATGCTTGAAGTAAAAATTGCAGAAGTCTCTAAAACCCTTATCGATAAATTAGGCGCTGGTGTCCAGGGTAGTGTAAATGGTGGGGCTTGGACTTACAGCATATTGTCTAGATTCTTAACTGGCGTTCCAGGAGGTGTCGTAGGTGCCGTACGTTCGACAGGAACGAGCTTTATACTTGAAGCAGAAAAAAAAGATGGCTTAGTAAAAATTCTTGCTGAGCCTAATGTAATGGCCATTAGCGGGCAAGAGGGTAGTTTTCTCGCCGGAGGAAAAATTCTTATACCCGTTTCACAGGATGCATTATCTAACCGTATAACGCTGGAAGAAAAAGAATTTGGCGTTGGCCTAAAATTTACACCTACAGTACTTGCTGGTGGTCGTATCAATCTTAAAGTATCTCCCGAAGTATCTGAATTATCGCGTGAGGGAGTAGGCATAAGTAACCTTACAAATACTGCAAACACCATACTGCCGTTAATTACAACCAGACGATCGTCAACGACAGTACAGCTAAGTGATGGTGAAAGTTTCGCTATAGGCGGACTCATTAAAAATAATCGTACAGCGAATGTCAAAGCCTTTCCCATACTTGGCGAGTTGCCACTCATAGGTGCACTCTTTCGTAGTACCGATTTTCAACAAGATCGCACTGAGCTGGTGTTTGTCATCACACCACGGTTGATCAAGCCTTTGCCTTCAGCTATCGCATTACCTACGGATGGCCATAAAGATCCTACGAGAAGCGAGTTATTTCTAGGCGGTCAATTAGAAGGTAAATAAACAAAAATGTAGTTGCAGCAACCAAAGGTTATTGATTCTTGATGAAATTGCAAAAAAAGGTGAAATGAAGAAGGAGTAAAAAATGAAGAAAATTTTTTTCAAGATGGTTTTAGTATTTTTAATGATTTCCTGCATCAGTGCCTGCGTGCAAAGAACGCCGCAATGGGATAAGCAATTCGGTGATGCGGCACGTAAAACTGCTGCACTTCAGATACTCAATCCAGATGCAGGTACCAAGCCGGTGAGTGAGTCGATGGACGGACAGGCAGGACGTGAGGCTATAGGCCGATATAGAAATAGCTTCAAAGAGCACCAAAACAATGCCAATAGTTTTGTGATCGGTGTAGGGCGATGAACTGTTTATTAGCTTTTAAAGAGATAAATTTTTTTAACTACGTCATTTAATGATTTAGTAAAGACAGGGTGTGTGATCTTATGAAAGCCTTCATTCTCTCAAATGATAAAGATATCAGGACCTTAATACGGCGCACATGTGAAGCTCATCAACCCGCACTGGAAATCATACAATCGGTGCCCGGCATGCACTCTGATGGAGGATGGCTTGCGTTGAATACCCCAGATATCGTTATGGTTGATGCCAATAGTTATCCAGGAAAAACGATAGAAATTATCACAGGGCTGACTCAGAAATATCCCAAGGCCGTATGCATGCTGTTGTCATCGGATCGCTCGCCTGAAACCCTGATTGAAGTAATGCGTCTCGGTGTGCGTGAAGTCGTTGCACTCCCAGTAGGTCAGGCAGATTTTGAAGCGGCACTAAAGCGGATTACAGAAAAATTTAATTCGTCAGAAAAAAACGAAGGGAAATTACTGTCGTTTATATCCTGCAAAGGTGGCAGTGGGACAACCTTCATCGCTGCTAATTTATCCTATGCGTTGTCAGCATTAGGTCGTAAGCGTGTACTTCTCATCGATCTTAATCAACAGTTTGGTGATGCGGCGCTGTATGTATCGGATCTAAAGGCGACGGTGGCTCTGTCGGAGGTCTGTAATTCTATAGACCGTATGGATGTCAATTTACTTGAAACTAGCGTTCTTCATGTGACATCGAACTTCAGCATACTGGCCGCATCAGACCAAATAGAAAATTCATCAGAAATAAGCGCAGAACAAATTACCAATTTGATTCAATTGGTGCGCCAACATTATGATTTTGTGGTCATGGATTTGGGGCGACAAATTAATCATGTCAATGTACAGGCGTTAGATGCATCCGATCTGATTTATCCCGTGCTTCAGCAATCACTACCGTACTTACGAAATGGTCGCCGGTTATTCGATATTTTTTCTGCTTTGGGCTACAGGAAGGAAAAAATTCACATCGTACTGAATCGGTATGACAGCTCTTCTCCACTTGATGCGGCGGAATACGAGCGTGTCTTAGGGCAGCGTTTATCTTATCGCATACCTAACAGTCATGAAATGGTGAATGAATCGATCAATCAAGGGCTGCCAGTTTTGCAGATGGCACGCAGTAGTGTTATTTCAAAAAGTTTAGTGGAGTGGGTCAATAGTTTAGTAGATATCAACAAACCCGCAGCAACCAGCCTGATTCGGCGTATTTTTGTCAGAAACTCCGCAGCTACTGAATTATTCAGATAGCCAGGCAACCATCAAAATTACTAGAAAATAAAATTATGGATATCCGAGAGCGTTTAATGGTGGTTGGCGGTACGGAAAAAAATTCTTCCGTAGAGATGAATTTTTATTCTCCTGAATATCAAAAGCTAAAAAATAATTTGCATCAATTATTATTAGAAAAAATAGATCTGGAAAAATTACAGCATTTAACGACTGATCAATTTAAGCGTGAAATAACTGCTCTGGTAGATAAAATTTCAGACGAAGAAAAGTTGATGGTGAATCAGCTTGAGCGCCGTCAGTTGGCACTGGACATGCAGTATGAGATGCTGGGATTTGGCCCTTTAGAACCTCTCATGGCCGATCCATCGGTTTCCGATATTTTGGTCAATACGTTTAACCAAATATATGTGGAACGTCGAGGGCGACTCGAATTAACGCCTGTGAGGTTTAACGACAACGCTCACTTACTTAAAGTCATAGAGAAAATTGTCTCTCGCATTGGTCGACGTATTGATGAATCTAGCCCTATGGTAGATGCACGCCTTCCTGATGGGTCGCGTGTTAACGCCATCATTCCACCGCTGGCAATTGATGGGCCGATACTTTCAATACGGCGCTTTTCAGTGCAGCCCTTATCTATTACAGATTTAATTGAGTACAAAAGCTTAACTCAACCGATCGCTACTCTTTTGGGTGCGCTTGCCAAATCCAAAATAAATATACTCATTTCAGGTGGAACCGGCAGCGGAAAAACTACCTTGCTCAATGTGATTTCTGGCTTCATTCCGTCAGATGAACGTATTGTGACGATAGAAGACGCCGCCGAATTGCAATTGCAGCAGCCTCACATCGTAAGATTAGAGACTAGGCCTCCAAATATTGAAGGTAAAGGAGAAATTGCGCAGCGAGCATTAGTTAAAAACTCTCTCCGTATGCGACCTGATCGAATCATACTGGGCGAGGTACGAGGTAGCGAAGCGCTAGACATGCTACAGGCTATGAATACCGGTCATGAAGGATCGTTAGCAACCATCCATGCCAATTCACCTCGCGATGCACTTTCCCGTTTAGAGAATATGGTGGGAATGGCGAATACGAATTTGAGTCCACGTGCAGTGCGACAGCAGATTGCATCGGCTATTACGGTCGTTATACAAATCATGAGATTTCCGGATGGCAGCCGCAAGCTAGTCAGTTTGCAGGAAGTGACTGGCATGGAGGGAGACACTATCTGTATGCAAGAGATTTTTTGCTTTAAACGTAATGGGGTCAATGCAGAGGGACACGTCATGGGTCAATTTATACCCACGGGTGTTTTTCCTAAATTTGATCAACGACTTAAGGAATTTGGAGCAGCAGTGGTAGATTCAATTTTTTGTCAACAGGCGACTGCGGACGAATCCAAAGCACCACATAAAACTAATTTTTAAGGAGGTGAACTATGGATCTTCTCTTTTATGTATTTGTGGTACTACTTTTTATTGCTGTGGCGCTGGCCAGTGAAACCCTTTGGCGGTGGTGGTTTACATCTCACAGCTCAACGGCAAAAAGGCTGAATAAGCGACTACGACTAACGGCTTCTTTAGCATACGAGGGTACTCGTGATGCGCCCAATCTGCTGAAAAATCGTCGCTTAGCTAACTCTGATCAACTTGAATCTCTTTTGCGCCGTTTGCCTGGTATAGATCGCCTACACGCGCTCATTCTTCAAGCAGGATACACATGGCCGGTCAGTCGTTTTTTTGTGCTGGTAATGATTACAGCGACGATGAGTTTTTTTATTGGTCAGTTACTTCCCATACCTTTACTACTGGTGATGCTCATTTCTATCGTGGTGTCACTCCTACCTTTAGCAGTTGTCATGCACAAGCGTGCACGCCGCTTGCGTCAGCTAGAAGAGCAATTACCTGAAGTTGCCGATTTTATTTGTCGCAGCTTACGAGCAGGCCATGCATTTTCTGTCAGTCTGCAAATGCTAGTCGACGAAATGCCTCAGCCGATTGCTGCAGAGTTCAGGATTGTTTCGGATGAAATTAGTTTTGGCTTGTCTTTGTCTGAGGCCTTGCAACGACTGTGTGTGCGGGTACCGCTACCGGATCTTCAGTATTTTGTGATGGCGATACTTATACAACGCGAAACGGGAGGTAACTTGGCTGAATTGATGACTAAAGTAAGTTACTTAATAAGGCAAAGGTTAAAACTGGAAGGAGATGTGAGAGTGCTTTCAGCAGAAGGCCGACTGTCTGCCTGGATACTTTGTTTGTTGTCGCCGATTATGGCAGTTATTTTTTGTTTAACCAATCCAGATTATTTAAAACAATTTTTAGATGATCCTGCTGGCCCTATGTTGCTTTGGACCGTAGGTGGCATGTTGTTGTTAGGTGTCCTGGTGATGCGCTTTATTGTTCGTATTCGCGTGTAATTATGGATACTTACACTGTAATTTTTTTATTCGGCATATTTATTGCAACAGCATCGTGCGCTGGACTGGTTGTTTGGTGGTTCTATACGGATAGAATGCGCCGCCGCGTAGCCAACATACAAGCTCCGGCTCAGTTAACTGCATCTGTACATGAAAATCCTTGGCTAGAGCGCACGATCAGATTCAGTCGTCCTTTTGCTAAATTTTCGTTGCCTACTGATGAAAATGAAAAATCGTCTGTGCGTCGTCAATTGACCCAAGCTGGGTGGCGTCATAAATCAGCGGCACATCTGTTTTTTGGCTCAAAAACCGTATTGGCTATCGTGTTTCCCATCGTTTTTTTTATCATGAGTGATAGCTCATTATTTTTGACTGGTGTAGAAACGGTATTGTCTATCCTGATTCTTTCATCAGCTACTGGCTACTTTGTTCCTACTATTTATCTTTGGTATAAAACTAAGCAACGCAAACGTGAAATTTTTGAAAATTTTCCTGATGCACTGGACTTATTGACTATTTGCGTAGAAGCAGGTTTGGGTTTGGATGCGGCATTAAAAAAAGTGGCAGATGAAATTCATATTAAAAGCTTACTATTATTTCAAGAGTTGCACTTAGTTTTGATGGAACTACGGACAGGCTATTCCAAAGAGCAGGCACTACGTAATTTAGCAGAGCGTACCGGCGTTGATGAGGTTGAGTATTTTGTTACAACGCTCATACAGTCAGATAGATTTGGAACATCCATGACAGAATCGCTGCGTATTCATTCGGAAAATCTTCGTGTTAAGCGTAAGCAGAAAGCAGAAGAAGCAGCAGAAAAAATTTCATTAAAGTTGTTATTTCCTTTAATTTTTCTTATTTTCCCTACCTTGATGCTGATACTCGCTGGCCCGGCGATGTTACAGATTTACCGATTGTTGTTGCCATCACTAGGCAGTTAACTACTTGCTATATTCACTTCGGCTTACACGGTGCGAATGACATTTGTTGTTGCTACAGATGGGAATGGCTTTAAAACAACGATTATTTTATTTAAAAGTGCTGAAAAATTTTACGTAGGGTGATCAGTTCATTGTGTTGATGATTGTTTCGCTCCAAACGATATCGTTGTCGATGGAGTAAAGTTTACAGGGTGCCGGGCTATTTTTTTGACAGCTGGCAAGAGCACGATCAGCCGGGTCATCTCCTTCTGAAGCCCAACTCCAGTGGCCTGATGCAGACAAGGCAAACGCGCGAGGTGATGTTTTATTTAAATAATCGCGGTAGCCCAATCGCCCAGCGCTCGATAGGTAGGGTACAGCGCTAACATTTTCTAATTGTGAGTAATGGGTTGCAGCGGGTCTGGTGGTTTCCGGGATATTAACTACAGGTGATGTTGGCAAACCAAGGCGGTATAAAAAATCCTCAGTTTCTGGCAGCCAGATTGGCACGCCATCGCGACTACCCGCCATGCCATGTGCGTCATTTTTAAATTTTCCAAATGCATACAGTTGAGGAATGAAACCTGCGGATTGGTAAGCTGTGACTAGTTTGCGTGCTAGTACATGATCAAAGTAGCTGTCGTTCTCGCCATAAAACCAAAGGCTGGGCAGGTTGGTCTGGTTGGCATAACTAGCAAATGCTTTGACCAGCGCATTTTTCCAATCACATCCTGCGCCATCTATGCGCAGCCCACCCGAAAAATTAAGCAGAGCGCGCACTCCTGGAAACTGTCGAGACCCAAAGGCCATAGCGGCTAGCCCGCCGTAAGATTGACCACCTACGATAATTCGATCTCGATCTATCCAGCTTTTTTTGATGAGTGCATTGAGCGCGGCTTCTATGTCATCCGCTTGCAGCCGTCCGTTGTCAGTCATATTGCAACCGAAATCGGCGTATGTACCGGTTGAGCGAGAGAATCCCCTGCGCATGGGTATGGCCACGGCATAACCGCGTTTTACAAATTCGCGGCTTATGGCAAGAAAGCGATCACGTTTTTGTTTATGTGGATCGCCACGCTCTTTGCCATGATTCATCAGCAAGAGTGGAAAAGGTCCATCGCCAGGTGGTTTAAAAAGTGTCGTTTCAAATTCAAACGCTACGCCATGCACGTTGACGGGCAACATGATGACTTGTTCATTGATGGTGGAATCGAGTGATTCTGCAGATGCCAGAGCTGTATTACTGAAGATAAGCGCGAGGCTCATCATCAGTAATA
>JAULVH010000061.1:0-5536 GCA_032111105.1 Burkholderiaceae bacterium
AGACGCAACTGCTGATCAAATCGATTTCGTCGCCGACCTGGCAGACCGCTACAGCTTTGGTGAACTACGTGTCACGCACGAACAAAACCTCGTTCTTGCCGATGTTAAGCAATCTGAATTATTTAAACTGTGGGAAGAACTCAAAGCGCATGGTTTAGCTACACCGAATATTGGCCTTCTCACCGATATCATTTGCTGCCCGGGTGGTGATTTCTGCTCTCTGGCCAACGCCAAATCGATTCCGATTGCACAAGCTATCGCTGAGCGTTTTGATAGCCTGGATTTTCAGCATGACATAGGTGAAATTGAACTCAATATTTCTGGCTGTATTAACGCTTGCGGTCATCATCACGTGGGCACCATAGGCATACTCGGTGTCGACAAAGATGGTTCGGAGTGGTATCAGGTATCGATAGGCGGCGCACAAGGTAACCACAGTGCCATCGGTAAAATCATAGGCCCTTCATTCGCCGCCGGGCAAATGCCCGAAGTAGTCGGTCGTCTGCTGGAAGTCTATGTGCGTGAGCGCACAGAAGAGGAGCGTTTTATCGATACCGTCACTCGCGTAGGCATTGATCCATTTAAGGATCATGTGTACGCAACACCCATTAAGCACGGCGCCTTTAACGCAGGAGAAGATGCGTATGCCTGACATTATCAAAGACAAAGCCATCGTCTCTGACGACTGGTCATTACTGAAACTGACCGATGGCGTCGCAGCCGAATCTGCTTTCGTACCTGCAGGCAAACAGATAGTTCCGCTCAACGTCTGGCTGGCGCAACAAACGCATTTAGCTGCGCGCAGTGATATCGGTGTGTGGTTTGCCAGCGATGAACGCGCCGAAGACTTGGGCGCTGCAGCTACTACCCTGCCACTGATTGCGATCGACTTCCCCAGCTTTACGGATGGCCGTGGTTACTCTATCGCTTATCAGCTACGCGCTCGACTAGGCTTTGAAGGTGAACTACGCGCCATAGGCGATGTATTGCGAGATCAATTGTTTTACATGCAGCGTGTAGGCTTTAATGCCTTTGCCCCGCGCGCTGACAGATCGATCGAAGATGCTCTTAAGGGCTTAACTGATTTTTCGGATACGTACCAAACATCCTGGGATCAAAAAACTCCCTTGTTTCGCCGAGTGTCGCGCCCTGCCGCTGAGGAAACGCAATGAGTGCGGCTAACTACGATCACGTACTGGCAGAAACTCGCGCTACGCTAGTACGCATCGCGAGTGAATTTACGCCTGCTGTCTTTGCATCCAGTCTGGCTGCTGAAGATATGGTCCTGACTGATCTCATTTTTAAAGACCAGCTTGCTATTACTATTTTCACGCTGGAGACAGGTCGTCTGCATGCTGAAACATTGGGTGTACTTGCGGCTATACGCACACACTACGGTGTTGACTTGGCACAGTACAAACCAGATCCCGCTGCACTCGAGACCTATGTAAGTGAAAACGGGCTGAATGCGTTTTATGACAGCGTAGAGATGCGCAAAGAATGCTGCCGTATCCGCAAAGTGGAGCCGCTCAATCGCGCACTCGCTGGCAACCAAGCCTGGATCACTGGACAACGTCGCGCGCAATCTAGTACACGTAGCGACCTGGCAGTGCAAGAAGATGATGCCGCACACGCCATGCAAAAATTTAATCCGCTCGCGGATTGGACCGAAGAGCAGATCTGGCACTACATCCGCAGTAACGACGTGCCTTACAATCCCCTGCACGACAAAGGCTATCCATCCATAGGTTGCGAGCCCTGCACGCGCGCCATACAACCCGGCGAAGATATACGTGCTGGCCGCTGGTGGTGGGAATCCCCAGACACCAAAGAATGCGGACTGCACATCGTTGACGGCAAACTCATACGAATTAAACCTGCTACTACCGAGATACCTACATCATGAATACTGCGGCTGAAAAAATCTTCGTCGATGCTGCCAGCAATCGCCATCTGGATTGGCTAGAGTCCGAATCCATACACATCATGCGTGAAGTCGCCGCTGAATGTAGTAACCCTGCTTTGCTTTTTTCGGGTGGAAAAGATTCTGTCGTTTTGCTTCGTCTCGCCGAAAAAGCATTCCGGCCTGGGAAATTTCCTTTTCCTTTGGTGCATATTGATACCGGTCATAATTTTGAAGAAGTCATCAGCTTTCGGGACCACCGCGTAGCTGAACTGGGTGAGCGCCTGATCGTAGGCTCTGTCGAAGATTCCATCAAACGTGGCACGGTGCGCTTGCGTAACCCAGAAACCGATTCGCGTAATGCAGCGCAAGCCGTCACGCTGCTTGAAACGATTGCGCAGTATAAATTTGATGCTTGTATCGGCGGCGCCCGTCGTGATGAAGAAAAAGCGCGCGCTAAAGAACGTATCTTTTCTTTCCGCGATGATTTTGGCCAATGGAATCCGAAAGCACAGCGTCCTGAACTATGGGATTTGTACAACACACGCGTACACCCCGGTGAAAACATGCGCGTGTTTCCTATATCGAATTGGACTGAGCTCGATGTATGGCAATACATCGCCAGAGAAAAACTGGAACTACCCACCATTTATTTTGCTCACGAGCGTGAAGTCATACCGCGCAATGGCTTGCTGGTACCACTGACCCCTCTAACACCCGCTCACGACGGTGAAAAAATCGAAAAGCGTATTGTGCGTTTTCGTACCGTGGGCGATATTTCATGTACGTGCCCTGTTGCTTCTACGGCGTCTACTGTTAATGAAATTATTGCTGAAACAGCCGTAACGCAAATTACCGAGCGCGGAGCGACTCGCATGGATGATCAGACCTCTGAAGCGTCCATGGAAAAGCGTAAAAAAGAAGGATATTTCTAATGAATGCCGTTGCAGATAAAACCAGTTTGACTAGCAATTCGCCATCGCAAGAGCGCGGTATGCTGCGCTTCATTACCGCTGGCTCGGTAGATGATGGAAAAAGTACATTGATAGGCAGGCTGCTGTTTGACAGTAAAGGTATCTTTGCTGATCAACTCGATGCCATGGCTCGCGCACGTCACAAGCGCACCGTGGGTGATATGGTTGATCTGTCGTTGCTAACTGATGGCCTTGAAGCTGAACGCGAACAGGGCATTACTATCGATGTGGCGTACCGCTACTTTGCCACGCCCAAACGAAAATTCATCATTGCTGATGCACCCGGCCATGAACAGTACACCCGCAATATGGTGACTGGCGCATCTACTGCGGATGCCGTAATCATTTTGATCGATGTCTCCAAGGTTGATATTTCTGCCGACGGTCAGGCAGAACTGCTGATACAAACAAAACGCCATTCGACGATTGCAAAGCTGCTGCAGATACAGCATGTGATAGTTGCGGTCAACAAGATGGATTTGATTAATTACGATCAAACTATTTATAACCAAATTGTTTCGTCCTACCAGCAGTTTGCCCAGCAATTAGGCTTGAAAGACATACACCCTATTCCGTTATCAGCACTGGCTGGCGACAATGTTGTTACGCGCAGTGAAAAACTGAGCTGGTATACAGGGCCTACGCTGATAGAACTACTTGAATCATTATCTGTTTATGACGATGAGCACAAAGCAGCCTTTCGTTTTCCAGTGCAGCTGGTAGCTCGCCATAACGGCCATGAAGCGAATGACTTTCGCGGCTACATGGGCCGGGTTGAAGCCGGCACAGTTCACAAAGGTGATGTGCTGGTAGTGCAACCCTCGGGGCAACGTGCAACTGTTAAAGATATTTTGACTCTGGATGGCTCGCTAGCGAGTGCTTCTGCCGGAAAATCTGTCACCTTGCTGCTCGATGAGTATTTGGATATTTCGCGCGGTGACATGCTGTCTTCTGCCCAAGCACCTGCCACCCTGCTGAAAAATTTCAGTGCGGATGTGTGCTGGCTATCGGAAGAGCCACTCGATCTGGGTAGAAAATACTGGCTCAAGCACACCACACGTCAAGTCGCCGCTAAAGTTACCAGCATAGACTCGCTGCTGGACATCAACACACAGCAAGCAGGCACTGGTACGGAACTCAAGCTCAATGGTATAGGGCGCATACGCCTGATGGTTCAACAACCCTTAGCTGCTGATTCGTATGACGACATGCGCACCACCGGCAGCTTCATACTGATCGATGAAATCTCGCATCAGACTGTGGCTGCTGGCATGATACGGCTAGACTAACCACACGCCTAATCCCAGCCTATGCAGGATCTACTTGCCCGACCTGTTTTACCAAGCGCTGGCAAGGTCTGGCTAATCGGCGCAGGGCCTGGTGCCATCGACTTAATTACCGTTCGTGGTGCAACCCTGCTGGGGCTGGCAGAGGTTGTGCTGCATGACGCACTAGTGACTCCTGAAATACTCGGGTTGTGCCCTCAGGCGCATTTGGTCTCTGTTGGTAAACGCAGTGGCCAACGCTCTACCGCTCAAACTGTCATCAATGAACAACTGATCGCCTGTGCCCAACGATTTGATCGTGTGGTTCGCTTAAAAGGCGGTGATCCTATGTTGTTTGGCCGGGCCGATGAAGAACTGCGCGCCCTGGAGTCTGCCGATATCAATTACGAGATAGTGCCGGGCATTACGACAGCGTTTGCCGCAGCCGCTGCCATACGCCAGCCATTAACTAAACGCGGTGTCGCGCGTAATGTAGCGTTTTTTACCTCCACCACTGCGCAAGGCGAAACCGATGAACCCGCCTTGCCGAGTTGTGACACCTTGATTCAATACATGGGTGGACAAGAAGCCATCTCCACTGCCAAGCGCTTGCTCGCCATCGGCAAATCCTCAGATACCCCTGTCATTGCAATCGAAAATGTCAGTCGTTCGAATCAGAAAGTGATGCGTATGACGCTAGCCCATATGGCGCAAGGACTGCCCGATTGCTCCGGACCTGTGCTGGTGATGATAGGTGAGGCACTACGAGAACGAATTAAGGATCGCTAAGCGATGCTGCAGCAAAATTACTCTGCAATCGACCGCAAGCAGTAATCGGCAATACTCTCCTGCACAGACTCGTCTTCACCCACTGCCTGCGAGAGATGAATTTCAATATCCGGAAACGATACTCGCAGCTCGTCAAGTAACGGCGGTAAATCGCGTAGCACATGGCCACCCTGCCCCAAAAATACGGGCACGACGCTAATTTTTTTATGACCGTCTTGCACTAGTTGCGTCACCACCGCGGGTAATCGCGGCTCCATTAATTCCAGAAATGCCAACGATATGTTGATATCGGGTCGCTTGCTACGTGCACGTTCTGCCAAACGTTCAAATGGAACTGCCCAACGAGGATCACGCGCGCCATGGGCAAATAAAACAAGGGCTGATTTTTTATTCATTAGTGTCGCTCCACCCACCAAAGTGCAGATATCGCCGCCAAGAGAAAACAGATACTGGGTGTGACCGCCGTGGCCACCGGTGGCCAGGTGTTTAGCAGGCCAACATGCGAGAAGAGGTTATTGAGCAGGTGAAAAGACACACCTATCATAATGCCTATAAAAATTTTAAGAGAGACTCCGCCGCTGCGACTTTGTAGATAAGCAAAGGGC
>JAULVH010000061.1:5546-13147 GCA_032111105.1 Burkholderiaceae bacterium
GCGCCAACGCCATCATCACAAACACCGCTAATGGATACAGCAGCTTGGTCCAGAGCGCGATTTCATAACGCTCACTGCGTTGCTTGTTATCTTCTAAATGCCGACTGAAGTGGGCGAGATCGACAGCCGACATTTTGTTCGGCTCAGCCACCAGTACAGCCATTATTTCCGGTGTGATCTCGGACTGTAAGGTGGTGGTTTCGAATTTTCGTCCAAGAACCATCGCTGGCTGACGCAACTCAACCGGTGAGCGATCAGGCGCAAAACGTAATTCTTCTACATTAGTTAATTGCCAGCGACCATCGCCCATAAAGTGCGCCTCATCGGCAGAAATGATTGCCTGCATGCGCATCTCACGATCAAATTCATAGATCTTCAAGGCTCGCAATACCCCATCTGTCTCGACTTTACTGGCATTTATAAAGCGCGAGCCTGAAACCGACTTTCCATCAGCTGCACGGATGACGTCCTTGGCCCATAGTCCAGAACGAAACTCTGATGAGATGGCCGCACCTCTAATGCTACGCTTAAAATTTTCTGCAAAATCAGAGCATTTTGGTGCGATGAACTCTCCCAGTACAAAGGTCAACACCACCAGCATGATAGACACGGGTAAAAGTAAACGTATCGCTCTTCCCATAGACAAAGAAGAAGCACGCATGACGGTAAATTCAGAACGGGCAGCAAGCTGCGCCATGACGTAAATCGTACCTATGAGCGCCACGATCGGCATCAATTCATAGGCGTAAGCAGGCAGCCCCAAAGTGACATAAATAAACGCATGCTCGATACGCCAGGCACCACGTCCTACAGAACGTATCTCGCCCATCATGTCGAAGAAGGCGAATAACGCTAAAAAAGCGACGAGCACAAAAAAAACGGAACGACAAATTTCGCTCGATATGTAGCGCCGTAATACGCTCATGAGGTGGTTGTCCTTTTGCGCACTAGCAGTTGTCGCCCAAGAATTAGCATCGACATAGGATGCCAGGGACTGTTGGTGTTGTTACGCCAGAAAAATAAAACAGCAATCACCATTAAGGCCGATAAATGCAGTGGCCACCAGGCAGAGGTAAATGACAGCCTGCCCTGACCTACGGCGGCTTGTACTATGCCTACCGAATTCAAATACGAGACCGCAAGCACCAAGGCAATCATGAGATTGAGCGTTCGTCCGCGACGTGGATTGACGAAACCCAGAGGTATGGCTAGCAACATTTGCAGCAAGCACATGATAGGTAAAGAAACGCGCCAGAGCAGTTCTGCCATGTTGGATGGATCAGGCGTATCTATTAATGAACGCGTCGACAACACTCGCGCTGATTTATTGTCTGTTAATTCACGTTGCGCCGTTGATACCACGATCACATAGCGGCCAAAGTCCATGGTTTGAAAATCTGGTGCACCGGGCTTGCCGTCATAGCGATGACCATTCCGCAGCTCGAGTAATTTGTCTCCTCGCTGGTCTACGATAATTGATCCTTCTTGAGCCACCACCACACTATTGTTTTTACCCTGCGACTGACTTACAAAAACATTCTCAACTTTACTGGTATCGGTTGAGAGACCTTCTACAAAGAAAATTCTGTCTCCCGATGCGGATTCTTGAAATTTTCCGGGTGAGATACGTGAGATATCTTCGCGATTTCGAAAAGTCTCTTTGTATTCTGCAGAAAGCCGGCTGGCCCAGGGAGTCAGCCACAGCGACAATGCGGCGGTAAGTAAAACTATGGGTAGGCCTATCGTCATGATGGGCCTTATCCAGCGCATGAGTGACAAGCCTGATGCAAACCAGACTATCATCTCTGAATCTTGATAACTACGAGCCACTACTAACAAGACGGAAATAAAGGCCGTGAGCGATAGGATCACAGGGAGGTAGATGAGCGCCGCAAAGCCCAGCAAGGCGACGACATCGCCAGAGGCGACTCTACCGCCCGCAGCATCGCCAAGTATCCGTATAAGCATCACGGTAATGACGATGGTGAACAGTGTAGTGAATACCGCGCCTACCGTATTCCGTAGTTCGCGGCGGATCGCGCGCTGAAAAATCATTCGGGGACTATAATTGCAAAGATAAAAGGAGCGCTCATGGACTTTAGCATAAAAGCTTTTAATACAAAAAACGCAATCGCGGAGCACAAATCATCGTGCATAGTGGTTGGATTATACGAAGGCGGCAAACTTAGCCCGGCGGCCAAGGCCCTCGACCTTAAGGGTGTTTTGTCTGCTGCCGTTAAAACCGGCGACATTACCGGAAAACCCGGCACTACCCTACTCGTACATCGCAGTGGCGTACCCGCCAAGCGCATACTACTAGTGGGCTTGGGTACGGAAGGTGCCGTATCCGACAAGAATTTCATTTCTGCCATTCATTCGGTGTCGCGGGTGTTTTCCCATTTAGGCGCTAATGACGCTATGTTGGCGCTTCCACTCGATTGCGTCAAAGGTCGCGACGCACACTGGGCGATACGCACACTCATACCGGCCTTACGAGAAAGCGTATTCCGCGCTGATAGCCTCAAAAGCAAGAAGGATGACACGCCTACTGGCGTACGCAAAGTCACGTTGGCGGTAGCAGAAGCTGATGCGGCTACGCGTCACACACTTAAACAATCCGTTGCTGTTGCCAATGGCCTGGATTTAGCAAAAACACTGGGTAACCTGCCACCTAATATTTGCACGCCGACCTATCTGGCTACCACGGCTAAACAAGTCGCACGCGAAGTAGGGCTGGGCGTGGAAGTACTCGATCGCAAGCAACTCGAAGCGCTCAAGATGGGCAGCTTTCTGTCAGTCACCAATGGCAGCGATCAACCACCCAAGTTCATTATTCTCAAACACATGGGCGGCAAATCTAAAGACGCCCCTGTGGTTTTAGTTGGCAAGGGCATTACCTTCGATACCGGAGGCATTTCTCTCAAGCCCGGTGGCGGCATGGATGAAATGAAATACGACATGTGTGGCGCCGCGTCTGTGCTTGGCACCATGCAAGCCGTGGGTGAAATGGAATTGCCCCTGAACGTTATCGGCATCATCCCGGCCTGTGAAAACATGCCTTCGGGTAGCGCCACGCGTCCGGGAGACATCGTCACCTCCATGTCAGGACAGACCATAGAAATTCTCAACACCGATGCCGAAGGTCGTCTGATTTTGTGTGATGCCCTCACCTATGCCGAGCGATTTAAACCGGCTTGCGTGATCGACATTGCGACACTCACCGGTGCCTGCATTACAGCACTGGGCCATCACAACACGGGTTTATTTACGCGTCACGATAAAGCCCATGATGCGCTGGCTAATGAATTACTAGCCGCCGGTAAATACTCGCACGACACCGCCTGGCGCATGCCTATCGAAGAAGCCTACAACGAACAGTTGAAATCTAATTTTGCTGACATGGCCAACATAGGCGGCTCGCCGGCCGGCAGTATCACAGCGGCGTGTTTCCTTGAGCGCTATACCCGCAACTACACTTGGGCGCATTTGGATATTGCAGGTACTGCCTGGAAAAGTGGCGGCGCCAAAGGATCGACTGGCAGACCCATACCTATGCTGACCACCTTTCTGATAGACCGCGCAGAAGGCTAATACCCTACTAACCTCTTATCTGCGGATCGGTGCTTGTCACCGATCCGCAGATTCATCTTGTTTTTCAACCTCGCTTTTTATGAAACTCGCTACCTGGAACGTTAACTCACTCAAGGTACGATTGCCGCAGGTTGTGCAGTGGCTGGAAAATAATCCGGTTGATGTACTCTGCTTGCAAGAAACCAAGATGACGGACGACAAATTTCCCCAGGCTGAGATAGAAGCACTGGGCTACCACGTCGCATTCAGCGGTCAAAAGACTTACAACGGTGTGTCCATACTGTCGCGTCTGCCCATCACAGATGTGGTGAAAAACAATCCCTTGTTTGACGACGAACAGCAACGCATCATCAGCGCCACCATCGATGGTATGCGCGTTATTTGCGCCTACGTGCCTAATGGACAAGCCGTAGGCACCGATAAGTATGCGTACAAACTGCAATGGCTGGACGCTCTATCACGCTGGCTGGAAACTGAATTACAAAAGCATCCCAATCTGGCGATCCTCGGTGATTACAACATCGCACCCGCGGACGAAGATGTGCACGACCCGGCTGCATGGAAAGATCAGGTCTTGTGTTCTGATGAAGAGCGTGCAGCGTTTAAACGCCTGTGTGCACTGCCTCTGGTAGATTCGTTCAGGATGTTTCCTCAAGCTGAGAAAAGTTATAGCTGGTGGGATTATCGTCAGATGGCTTTCAGACGTAACCGCGGCGTGCGCATAGATCATGTACTGCTGTCGACCCCACTCGCTGCGCGCTGCACGGCATGTGAAATCGATAAGCTACCCAGAAAATGGGAACAACCCTCAGACCACACACCCGTGATCGCTACGCTGAGCTAGCTCTCAGCTGCAAGTTACAGCGAAATTAGGGTGGGCATTTAGGGCGGTGAGATATGGATTTTCTACCGTTGAATTTTTAGTGCCTGCACTGTCTGCACACACACCACTGACAATAGCTTGATCGCGCTTACTGGCGCAATAAAACGCGTCGGTTCATTTTGATGGACTTTCGGCTGTCAATTCATCGAGAAATTTAATCGCACCCACAGCCGCTAATTCATCGGCGTTGACATGGCAAAAGCTATCAACAAAATCTACTGCTGTAGTAAGAGAGGTCAGCTGACTGAATTTATCCTCACGAGGTTTTTTCCGTGAGACATTGGTTAAATTCAGTGGAATCAGATAAGCACTAAGCCAGGTTGTTTTCTCTACCGTGGGTAAAGTTTTCCAGCTTTCACAGCTAGGATTTCCAAATAAATTTTGGCTATTAGCAGTCAGAGAAATCAACGCAACAATAACGAATACATAGCTAGATAGACGGGAATGCATAAGAGTTACTTATCGACTTTCTCAATCACATCGTGATGATTAGTATGCCGGTTAAAAGAATTCGCGGGGTCTGCACTGCGCTCTGTTAACGGCGGGTAAACCGTTAAACAGAGCCGTCGTGGCAGGCCCAAATAGCCGAACTTGAATTTGCAAACCGTAGCAACAGACTAGAACTTTTCGTTTAAACGAATCAACTTACTTATTAACCCTTAAGAGCATTGCGGATTTGTTCCAGTGATGAAGGGTCTTCGATGGTCGTGGTATCGCCAGGATCACGTCCTTCGCAAATCGCCTGTATCAAACGCCGCAACAACTTACCTGAGCGTGTTTTAGGCAGCAAATTCACACAGTGGACGCGCGCTGGTCGCGCTACGGCACCTAGCTGCTTGTCTACCAGGCCCCAGACTTCGGTCTCCAAAGCCATGCGTGCCTTCGGATCAGAAGCTGTATCTGCATGCCTGGGTACCACGAAGGCAACAGCAACCTGACCTTTTAACTTATCTTCAACCCCAACGACAGCCACCTCCGATACGTTAGGGTGGCTGGAGATACTCTCTTCAATCTCACGCGTACCCAAACGGTGGCCTGCAACGTTAATCACATCATCGGTTCTACCCAAGATGAAGTAGTACCCATCATCATCGCGTATGCCCCAATCAAAGGTGGAGTACACCTGCTCGTTACTAAAATTAGACCAGTAGGTGTTTACAAATCGTTGATCATCACCATAGACCGTCTGCATACAGCCAGGTGGTAACGGACCTTCAATAACCAGCACGCCTTTTTCATTGTTACCGCAAAGCTCGCCGGTAGTTTCATTCAACAATTTCATTTTGTAGCCAGCCATAGGCACACCCGGGCTACCCAATCGTGTTGGTTTGTCTTCTACACCTTTGGCAATGGAGAGCACAGGCCAACCCGTTTCGGTTTGCCAGTAATTATCGATAATAGGTACGCCTAATTCACCCGCAATCCAATCCGACGTTGGCTCATCCAAAGGCTCACCCGCAAGATACAAGGCTTTGAGTGAAGATAGATCATGCTTGCGCATCAGTTCGGAAGGATGTTTTTTAAGTACGCGCACTGCAGTCGGTGCTGAAAACATGCGTGACACGTTGTGCTTTTCAACTATCTGCCACCAGATGCTGGCGTCGGGTCGAACGGGTACGCCTTCGTACAGTATGGTGGCCATACCGGCTATCAGTGGTCCGTAAACGATATACGAGTGACCGACTACCCAACCAATATCAGACGTGCAGAAATACGTCTCACCCGGCTTGCCACAAAAAATATGATCCATGGAAGTTGCCAGCGCAACCGAATACCCACCCACATCACGCTGCACACCTTTAGGTTTACCGGTCGTACCAGAGGTATACAAAATATACGAGATGTGTTCAGAGTTCAGCCAGGTCACTGGCACCTGTGCATCCATGAACTGACTACGCTGCTGTGCATAATCAACGTCACGACCTGCGACTAGTTCCATAGGTGAGAGATGACGGTCCACCAACAATACGTGCGCTGGCTTGTGTGATGCCAGACGTATTGCTTCGTCTAATAAAGGTTTGTACGGAACCACTTTACCTACGCGCGAACCGGCATCCGCTGACACGATCAAGCGTGGCTTGGCATCATCAATACGGGTTGCCAAACTATGCGCTGCAAAACCACCAAACACCACCGAATGAATCGCACCTATACGTGCGCAAGCCAGCATGGCAAACACTGCTTCGGCAATCATGGGCATGTAGATCAACACCATGTCGCCCTTACCTACTCCCAGCGATTGCATAATGGCGGCAGTGCGTTCGACTTCGCGTTGCAGCTCGCGGTAAGTCCAGGTTTTTTCTGCAGGTGATGCGTCGGGAGTTTCGGTAGAAATGGCGATCAGTGCAGGTTGATCGCCTTGTTTATCAACCCAGCGATCAATCGCGTTGTGGCAAAGATTGGTTTGACCACCAGTGAACCAATGCGCAAACGGTGGCTTGGAATAATCCAGCACACGGGTAAATGGTGTATTCCACTCAATGCGTTTGGCTTGCTCACCCCAAAACGTTTCGGGATCATTGATGGATTGCTGATAAAAGTCGTTGTAGTTCATACCGTCTCCCCCTGCTTTATTTTTTAACTACCTAAATCAAAAGCTGTCGCCTGGTACTCTGACCCACCCTTCCATCAACACACGAGCGCTACGACTCATGATGGCTTTGGTAACACTCCATTCGCCGTTTTTATTCACTGCCTCAGCACCCACGCGCAATGTTCCTGAAGGATGTCCAAACCGAACAGCGCTGAGCGCTCCGCCGCCGGCAGCGGCATTCACCAGTGTGCCCGGAATAGCGGCTGCTGTACCAATCGCAACTGCAGCGGTACCCATCATCGCATGATGCAGCTTGCCCATAGACAGCGCACGTACCAGCAAATCTATCTCGCTGGCCTTCACATGCTTACCACTCGATGAGGTGTAATCAAGTGACTTGGCAACAAAGGCCACCTTAGGCGTGTGCTGACGCGTAGCGGCTTCCTCAATATTTTTTATCAAGCCCATACGCAGCGACCCATGTGCACGTATCGCCTCAAACATGGCCAAGGCTTTAGGATCACTATTGATCGCCTCTTGTAACTCGGTACCCGTATAACCAATTTCCTGCGCATTGATAAAAATAGTGGGGAT
>JAULVH010000061.1:13157-18607 GCA_032111105.1 Burkholderiaceae bacterium
CTCAACGTACCTACACCGGGCACCTCAAGCTGATCAACGACACGACCTGTGGGAAACATCGCTCCACCTGCACCCTCTTCATCGGCTGCCGGATCCATAAATTCCAGTTGCACTTCCGCCGCCGGAAAGGTCACACCATCAAGTTCAAAGTCACCCGTCTCTTGCACGACACCATTCACCATAGGTACATGGGCGATGATAGTTTTGCTGATATTCGACTGCCAAATACGAATCGTGGCCACACCATCTTTAGGTAAACGACTAGCATCAACTAAACCATTACTAATGGCAAACGGGCCAACCGCCGCAGACAAATTGCCGCAATTACCGCTCCAATCAACGAAGGCTTTATCTATCGACACTTGGCCAAACAAATAATCAACATCGTGATTAGGTTGCGTACTCTTCGACAAAATGACTGATTTGCTGGTACTCGATGTCGCCCCACCCATGCCATCAATCTGTTTGCCATAAGGATCGGGGCTGCCTATGACGCGCAATAACAACTTGTCGCGAGCTGCCCCTGGTTTTTGTGCACTCTCTGGCAAATCGTGCAGACAGAAAAAAATACCTTTGCTGGTACCGCCTCTTATGTAGGTGGCAGCGACTTTAATTTGGGGAGCATGTGCCATGATCACGCTGCCTTAGTCGAAGCCAGAAAATCTTGCGCAAATCGCTGCAGTACACCACCTGCTTCATAAATAGAGGCTTCTTCTGCAGTATCGAGTCGGCAATTGACTGGCACTTCAATACGCTCACCATTTTTTCTGTGAATGATGAGTGTGAGTTCAGTACGTGGTTTACGTTCACCCACCACATCAAAGGTTTCCGTGCCGTCGATACCTAATTTTTTTCTATCGGTACCGGCTTTGAATTCAAGCGGCAAAACACCCATACCAATTAAGTTAGTACGGTGTATACGCTCAAAGCCTTCGGCAACAATCGCCTCCACGCCAGCTAATCGCACGCCTTTAGCAGCCCAGTCGCGTGATGAACCTTGACCATAGTCTGCACCTGCAATAATGATCAGCGGCTGTTTACGTTCCATGTAGGTTTCTATCGCTTCCCACATACGCGTTACTTTGCCTTCCGGCTCTATGCGCGTTAACGATCCTTTTTTAATTTTTCCATCCACAACCGCCATCTCGTTCATCAACGTAGGATTAGCAAACGTTGCGCGCTGCGTAGTCAGGTGGTCTCCACGATGCGTTGCATAGGAATTAAAGTCTTCTTCTGGCAATCCCATTTTGGCCAGATACTCACCTGCTGCACTGTCGAGCAAAATCGCATTCGATGGTGATAAATGATCGGTCGTGATGTTGTCACCTAAAACAGCCAGTGCACGCATACTCGTTAAGCTGCGCTCACCTGCTAGAGCACCCTCCCAATACGGTGGGCGACGTATATACGTCGACTGACCACGCCACTCATACAAGGGGCTAACCTTGGTGCCGCTATCGGCTTGAATCGCAAACATAGGTTCGTAAACTTTACGAAATTGTTCTGGCTTGACGCTGGATTTAACGATGGCATCAATCTCTTCATCAGTGGGCCAGATATCTTTTAATCGAATTTCCTTACCATCGACCACAGTCAAAATATCTTTTTCAATATCAAAGCGTATGGTTCCTGCAATCGCATATGCAACGACTAAGGGAGGTGATGCAAGAAAAGCTTGTTTGGCATAAGGATGAATACGACCGTCAAAATTTCGGTTGCCTGATAAAACGGCTGTTGCATACAAATCACGATCTATGATTTCTTTTTGTATGACAGGATCTAACGCACCCGACATGCCATTACATGAAGTGCAGGCATAGGCCACGACACCAAAGCCTAGCTTTTCCAAGTCGCCCATCAAACCGGCTTCTTCAAGGTACATAGTGACCGCCTTGGAACCCGGTGCTAGTGATGTTTTCACCCAGGGTTTGCGCACCAGACCCAGCTTGTTAGCATTGCGCGCCAAGAGTGCTGCGGCAATGACATTGCGTGGATTCGATGTGTTGGTGCAGCTGGTAATCGCCGCGATGATGACTGCACCATCAGGCATTAAACCCGGCACGTCTTCCCATTTGCCGGCAATCCCTTTGGCTGCCAATTCCGATGTCGCCACGCGCGCATGAGGATTCGAAGGGCCTGCCATATTGCGTACTACGCTAGTCAAATCAAATGTGAGTACACGTTCGTAGTCTACTTTTTGCAAGGTATCGGCCCACAGACCCGCTTGCTTGGCATAGGTCTCGACTAACTTGACTTGCTCATCACTGCGGCCAGTGAGTTTGAGATAGCTAATGGTTTGCTCATCAATAGAAAACATGGCAGCTGTTGCGCCATATTCCGGAGCCATATTCGAAATCGTAGCTCTGTCACCCAAGGTGAGCGCCTTAGCACCGGTGCCATAAAACTCCAGATACGCACCCACTACTTTGGACTTGCGCAAAAATTCTGTCATGGCCAGCACGATGTCTGTGGCTGTAATGCCAGGTTGGGGCTTACCTAATAATTCAACTCCAATAATGTCGGGTAAGCGCATCCACGATGCACGACCTAACATCACGTTCTCTGCTTCCAGACCACCCACACCAATTGCAACGACACCCAGTGCATCGACATGCGGAGTGTGACTGTCGGTACCAACACAGGTATCAGGATAGGCCACGCCGCCCTGCACTTGTATTACGGGCGACATACGCTCTAAATTAATCTGATGCATGATGCCGTTGCCGGGTGGGATGACATCGACATTTTTAAATGCGTGCTTGGTCCAATCGATGAAATGAAAGCGATCTTCATTACGCCTGTCTTCGATCGCACGATTTTTAGTAAATGCTTCAGGATCAAAACCACCGCATTCCACTGCCAGCGAATGATCAACGATCAATTGCACGGGCACCACAGGATTAACCTTCGCCGGATCGCCACCTTGATCAGCAATCGCGTCACGCAGGCCAGCCAAATCAACTAAAGCCGTTTGACCCAAAATATCGTGACAAACAACCCGCGCTGGATACCAGGGAAAATCCAAATCTCGCTTACGTTCAATTAGCTGCTTGAGAGATGCGGTAAGCGTCGCAGGATCGCATCGACGCACCAGATTTTCAGCTAGCACGCGTGATGTATAAGGTAATTTTTCAAACGCCCCTGGCGCAATCGCATCCACTGCGGAGCGCACATCAAAATAATCCAGTGAGGTGCCAGGCAGGGCTTTTCGGTGTGCAGTATTCATGAGTGATGGTGAAGGCAAAGACAAACAAATCAATAACTAAAATGTAGGGGGTACACACTACGTTGTATCCCCACCCTGGATGATCAATTATTTACGTTTAGCGATAGGTACAAATTTCAAATCTTCTGGCCCAACATAATTTGCACTGGGTCGTATGATTTTATTGTCTATGCGCTGTTCAATAATATGTGCAGCCCAGCCCGATGTGCGTGAAATCACAAACAACGGAGTAAACATCGCTGTTGGTACACCCATCATGTGATACGACACCGCCGAAAACCAATCCAGATTGGGGAACATTTTTTTCGCATCCCACATAACAGTTTCCAGGCGTTCTGCGATATCAAACATTTTGGTGGAGCCTGCATTTTTCGACAGATTACGCGCTACTTCTTTAATGACTTTGTTGCGCGGATCAGAAATCGTATACACCGGATGACCAAAACCAATAACGACTTCTTTGTTTTCTACACGGCGACGAATATCTGCCTCTGCTTCATCCGGATTGTCGTAGCGCTTTTGAATTTCAAACGCCACTTCATTGGCGCCGCCATGCTTAGGGCCACGCAATGCGCCGATAGCACCAGTGATCGCAGAAAACATATCTGAACCCGTACCAGCAACCACACGACCAGCAAAGGTGGATGCATTGAATTCATGTTCAGCGTAAAGTATTAACGAGGTATGCATCGCTTTCACCCACAATTCAGATGGCTCTTCACCGTGCAGCAAATGCAGGAAATGGCCGCCTATGGAATCATCATCAGTTTCAACTTCGATGCGCTTGCCATTGTGGCTGTAGTGATACCAGTACAGCAGCATAGAGCCTAAGGATGCCATCAGGCGATCTGCGATATCGCGCGCACCGGGTGCGTTGTGATCATCTTTTTCTGGCAGCACACATCCTAAAACCGACACGCCCGTGCGCATCACATCCATAGGATGGGACGACGCTGGCAACCACTCAAGAGCCGCTTTAAGATTGGCAGGTAATCCACGCAATGCTTTGAGCTTTAGTTTGTAAGCCTTGAGTTCTGCCGCCGTGGGTAATTTGCCATGCACCAGCAAGTGGGCAATTTCTTCAAATTCGCAGGCATCGGCAACATCCAAAATGTCGTAACCACGGTAATGAAGATCGTTACCTGTTTTACCTACAGTACACAATGCCGTGTTACCTGCAGTGACTCCCGATAGTGCAACAGATTTTTTTGGTTTAAAGCCAGCAACTGGTTGATCGCTCATTTTTTCTCCCGCGTGATTTAAAGTGTTTATTTCGATTTTTGCTGCGCAAACAGCGCATCAAGTTTTTGTTCAAAGTCGTGATAACCAATTCGGTCGTACAGTTCCATACGCGTTTGCATAGTGTCGACTACATTTTTTTGAGTTCCATCGCGGCGCACGGCGAGATAAACATTTTCAGCCGCCTTATTCATGGCACGGAATGCTGACAAAGGATAGAGCACGATACCCACATCCGCACCACGCAACTCGTCTACAGTAAACAAGGGCGTTGCGCCAAATTCAGTAATGTTTGCGAGTACCGGAACCTTCACTGCCGAAGCAAACTGTTTGTACATAGACAGCTCGGTAATGGCTTCCGGGAAAATCATGTCGGCTCCCGCCTCGACGCACGCAACGGCACGCTCGAGTGCAGAATCTAATCCTTCCACTGCCAATGCGTCAGTACGCGCCATGATCACAAACTGATCATCGGTTCGTGCATCAACAGCTGCTTTGATACGATCGACCATTTCCTGCTTGGTGACGATTTCTTTGTTCGGACGATGGCCGCAACGCTTGGCACCCACCTGATCTTCAATATGCATGGCAGCAGCGCCAAACTTGATCATGGATTTCACGGTACGTGCGACGTTAAACGCTGAGGAACCAAATCCGGTATCGACATCAACTAACAACGGCAAATCGCAGACATCGGTAATTCTTCGCACGTCTGTCAACACATCATCCAAATTGGAAATACCCAAATCAGGTAAACCCAGTGAGCCGGCTGCAACACCTCCACCTGAGAGATAGATAGCGCGAAAGCCAGCACGTTTAGCCAGCAAGGCGTGATTGGCATTAATGGCGCCTATGATTTGCAGTGGCGATTCTTCTTGTACGGCTAGACGAAAACGCGCGCCTGGAGTGAGCTTGACCATGAGAGTCCCGTTATAGAAAGTAAAAATGAATAGTGACCTATGGTTTGCAATCGCCGTGCCAACAC
>JAULVH010000062.1:0-7311 GCA_032111105.1 Burkholderiaceae bacterium
CGCCTGCGCACGGCCGGGTCGCTGATCCTGCAGGCGCTGCCGATCGCGGCGCTGTTCTTCGTCCTGGTCCCGCGCGTCCAGGGGCCGCTGTGGGGACTTCCCGAAGACTCGCACGGCGCGGGGACCGGGCTGTCCGGTGGTGCGGTTGCCAGTAACGGCGAGGTGGTCGTTTCGTTCGATCGCATGAATCCTGTCAATTTGAAAGCATAAAGCCAGGCGTTGCTTTAGAACATAGTCTTCCTATGCGTCATATCGATTAGCTTGTAAATTCTTCATCATCCCTACTTAGCATTTAATAGCGCCCATCGTTCATGGTCGCGCCAGCGCCCACCTTTTTTTAGAAATTTTGGGCTATAGCCTTCTTTAAGGAAGCCGCAGGCTTTGGCTAGTTTTGTCGAGGCTATATTTTCCGGCTGAATGTTGGCTTCTAGCCTGTGCAATTTAAGAATTGAAAAAGCGATACGAGTAACTTTTAGTACGGCTACGGTCATTAATCCTTGTCGTAGATGGGATTTAAACGCGTAGTAAATGATATAGGCGTTTTTGAAATCTCCCATGAAAATATCTTGTAGTTCTACTACACCAACCAGTGATCCATTGTCTTTACGCCTTACTACAAACGCCATGTCGTTCGTCGTGTTCATTTCTTTGACATAGCGCTTAAATGCAGTTGAAGTAATGGGAACCTTAATCCAACGTTTATGTACTTCATGGCTTGCCCGGGCAGCGCTTAGAAACTCATTTTCATCATTTATGCAGACCGTTTTGAGAGTAACACTTGGATATAATTTTTTCACGTGCTTGCTCTGTGTCATTTAATAAAGTCCAAATCTTGTGAACACGTCTTGTGTGGACATCGCGGGTAAAAAAATCTCTTTATTTGCAATAAAAAAAAGCCCGCTCATGAGCGGGCTTTTAGTAAATCGAATTACCTTACCAAATTGCTTTACCAGTTGCGTCTTTCAAGTTAGCTTTCCAGCTGTCTTGAATGAGCTTAATAGTTGCTGGTGGCAAAGGTACGTAGTCCAGCTCTGTGGCCATTGCAGCCCCATTTTTGTATGACCAATCAAAAAACTTCAATACTGCACGGCCTGTAAGTGCTTCAGCCTGGGTTTTGTGCATAAGAATGAATGATGCACCAGTAGCAGGCCAGCTGTTTTTACCAGTTTGGTTGGTTAGAACAACGCCCATACCTGGTGTGCCAGCCCAATCAGCTGTTGCGGCTGCAGCTTTAAATGTTTCATCGTCAGGCAATACATATTCGCCATCACGATTTTTTAGCTGTGCAAAGGTAATTTTGTTTTTCTTGGCATAGGCATATTCTACATAGCCAAACGAACCCTTAACGCGCTGAATGTTGGCCGCAACACCTTCATTACCTTTGCCGCCCACGCCTGTTGGCCACTTAACCGCAGTACCAGCACCAACGGTATTTTTAAAATCAGCATTTGTCTTGGAGAGGAAATCAGTCCACAAGAACGTAGTACCAGAACCATCAGCACGATGCACCACGGTGATGTTGGTTGCAGGCAGTGTAACACCAGGATTTAAGCTGGCGATTTCAGATGCATTCCATTTGGTGATTTTGCCCAAATGTATACCAGCAATTACATCAGAGGTCAGCTTGAGCTGGCCGGGCGCTATGCCATCCAGATTAAATACTGGAACAACACCGCCAATAATCGCGGGGAATTGCATCAGGCCTTCTTTTTCTAATTCTTCTTGCTTGAGCGGCATGTCAGATGCGCCAAAATCAACGGTCTTGGCTTTAATTTGACGAATACCACCGCCAGATCCTATGGACTGGTAGTTTAGTCCGATACCTGTGGCTGCTTTGTATGCCTCAGCCCATTTTGAATAAATTGGGTAAGGAAAAGTTGCACCGGCACCGGTAAGATCGGCTGCTTGTGCAGATACGGCTAATAACAGGCCGGTAAACAGGCCACTGACATTTTTCAGTAATTGCTTGCTATGCATAACGACTCCTTAGGCTTCAACGATTAATGACACTTACATAATGTTGGGCGTAGTATAAATAGCGTGTATGTCAGCATTGTGACAGCAAGTTGCAAATGTGGTAATTATTTGTCATAGCTCTGTCACTGACAACAATTATGATTGTATTTATGCGCGCATCCCGAATCTCCAAACCCACTAAATCCTCTAACTCGCTATCTGGCTCGCCATCGCTCGCCCGTTCGCACTCCAAGTTAGAAGTTCTCAACCGTGAGTTGTCCTTACTTGCATTCAACCGACGAGTATTGGCTCAGGCACAGGATGAAACACTGCCCTTACTAGAACGATTAAAATTTCTCTGCATAGTCAGTAGTAATTTGGATGAATTTTTCGAAGTTCGTATCGCTAGTTTAATGGCAATCGAGCGCGAAAATAGTCTGACTACAGATCCTATCGTTCCTGAGGGTTTTGATGTAGTGGGACCGGCTGCACAGGCGCTAGTTCACGAGCAGTACACAGTTCTTAATGAGCAAATTCTTCCGGCGCTTGCCAAGCAGGGTATACATCTAGTCCGACACGTAGACCGCAGCGAAGAGCAGCGGGTGTGGATAAAAGATTTCTTTGAACGTGAAGTCAGGCCGATCTTGACGCCCATCGTTCTTGACCCATCTCATCCTTTTCCGCAGATTGTCAATAAGAGCCTGAATTTTATAGTTGAGCTAAATGGCAAGGATGCGTATGGAAGAGGCGCGTCGATTGCCGTAATCAAAGCGCCGCGCGTGCTGCCGCGCATTATTCAAATACCACAAAAAATATCAGGTGAAGAGCAGACATTTTGCCTACTTTCATCCGTTATTCATGCGCATATTGCAGATCTTTTTCCAGGCCGAGAGGTCATAAGTTATTCACAATTTCGCGTCACGCGTGACAGCGATTTGTGGGTAGATGAAGAAGAAGTTAAAAATTTGCGTCAGGCATTGAAAGGCGAGCTGCAGACACGCCATTTCGGCTTTGCTGTTCGTCTAGAGGTAGCAGAAAATTGCCCGGCTAATCTTTCTGAATTTTTATTAAATCAATTTAATATCGCGCCAGAATTTCTTTACCGTGTAAACGGCCCAGTCAACATGGTTAGACTTAACGAATTAGTCGATTATGCTTCCCGGCCTGAATGGCGTTTTGCGCCGTTTACTCCCAAGCTTTCGGTTTCGTTGGTAGATGGCGATTTATTTAATGCGATTGCTAAGCAAGATATTCTTCTTCATCACCCATTCCAATCATTTCAGCCTGTTATTGATTTTATACGTACAGCGGCGTTAGACCCGGATGTGGTTGCTGTAAAGCAGACCATTTATCGTACAGGTATGAATTCAGCGCTAATGGAAGCGTTAATTACAGCGGCTGAGAACGGCAAAGAAGTGACCGTGGTAGTGGAATTGATGGCACGCTTTGATGAAGAAGCCAACATCAATTGGGCTGATCGTCTGGAGAAGGTTGGTGCACAAGTAGTTTATGGTGTCGTTGGGTTGAAAACGCACGCCAAGATGGCTCTGGTGATACGGCGCGAATCAGGCAAACTGCGTTTTTACGCGCACATGGGAACTGGTAACTACCATCCGACAACCACGAAATTTTATACAGACTTTGGCTTGTTAACAGCGAATGCTGCACTTGCCAAAGACGTCAATGAAGTGTTTATCAGCATGACGAGTTTGGCTAAGCCTCGTAAATTACAGCACTTGTGGATAGCCCCTTTTGAATTGCAACGTGAGCTAGTAAAGGCAATACGCAACGAAACGCGTATTGCCAAAGAGGGTAGAACCGGCCAGATCATCGCTAAAATGAATTCATTAGTGGATGAATCCATCATTGAAGCACTCTATGAAGCCTCACAGGCCGGCGTAAAGATAGATCTTATTGTGCGTGGAGCATGTTCTCTGCGTCCTGGTGTTGCCGGACTTTCAGAGACAATTCGTGTGCGATCTATCGTAGGTAGATTCCTTGAACACAGCCGAATTTTCAATTTTCTTAACGACGGTGAAAATGATGTTTATCTCTCCAGCGCAGACTGGATGAACCGCAATCTTTTTAGACGTATAGAAATTGCTTTTCCAGTGCTGGATCCACAGCTTAAAAAACGTGTGATACAAGAGGGCCTGCAACCTTATCTCAAAGATAATTACAATTCGTGGGAGTTGGATACTACGGGTAATTACCATCGTCGTAAGTTGCGTGTGGATCAGGCGGAGTTCAGTGCACAGCAATTTCTGATGCAAACCTTGGGTGGTTAATGGATTTAATTCTTTGGCGACACGCGCAAGCCGAAATCGGTGAACCTGATGATGGCCGAGAGCTCACCCAACAGGGGCGTAAGCAAGCATTGCGTATGGGTGCCTGGTTAGATCGGACACTGCCGAGTGGTTGCAAGATTTTGTGCAGCCCGACAGCAAGAACGATACAGACAGTTGAGGCGCTGGGGCGTAAATATAAAATCGTTCCAGAGATTGGTCCGTTAGCCAGTGCTGCCGATGTACTGAATATTGTCGGTTGGCCCGATGCCAAAACTCCCGTGATGGTTGTAGGTCATCAGCCTTGGCTGGGAGAGGTAGCCTCGTGGTTATTGACTGGGCATGAACAAGACTGGACAGTAAAAAAATCAAGCGCCTGGTGGATATCACACAGACAGCGAGAAGTAGGCAACGAAGTATTTCTTAAGGATGTATTGAGTCCAGAATTTTTCTTTGATTAAGTTCGCTGTTATGGGTAGTTTAGGTATACGACAGATACAGTAGTCCTAAACCCAGTGGTGTAAATATCCAGTATTCAACCGGGGCGCCACCTACCCACTGCTTATGCCAGTTAGCGTGCGTTTTTGTGAAGCGCTTAAATCCAAACGCCGGATTGAGTAAAAACCATAAAAAATCCTCACTCACCCAAAACAGCATAATGCTGGCTAATGCACGCATCTCTGCTTGCCATGAATAGTCACCACTGAATACAAGTGGAAAATGGAAAAACAAAGCCACCAGCGAAAAAGCCCACGCATGATAGCCCGTCATGACTCGCCCACCCCACAGCAAATCTAGTAGCCAATGGCCTTCTATACGCCAGGTCGGTAAGTTTGCTGCCCATCCAGCATCGCCTTCTATGGCTATTTCTAGTTTTGCAAAGAAAAACCCTAATATCAAAACACCGATTAGTGTGTGTAACATCGATATCCAATAGGTATCTGTCATGCGAGCTCACCGGCTAAATTATTTTCTATGTGATGGAGTAGGGTGCTTGCAGCCCTTGGTTTACCTAGCAGCGAGGCATGAGTTTTCATTTGAGAGAGTTTTTCAGGGTTCGCTAATAAAAGACGTAAGCGATAAACAAGTGTTACTACATCGTCAGCGCGCTGTGCAACACCCTCTTGTAAAAGATAACTTGCATTGCGTTCTTCCTGGCCGGGAATCGGATTGATCAGCAGCATGGGTAAACCCATGACCAAACATTCAGATGTGCTCAAGCCTCCGGGTTTAGTAATTACTAAATCTGCGCACGCCATAAGTTCGGGGACTTTATCCGTAAAACCGACAGCAACCAGTTGCCCTGGAAAAAATATCGATAGGTTTTGTAACTGTGTAAGTAGCGACTGGTTTTTTCCAGTCATGACGATGATTTGTAGACTGCTCTGCAAACTTAACAACGACTTTACCAATTCACTGCTAATACCCAACCCCGCACCTCCGCCCATGATCAACAGTGTTTTATGTAATGGATTTAAGCCATATTTAACAGCGCACACATTGCGCTCTGGTTGATGGGTAAATTCTGGCATCACTGGTATACCTGTGACGACAATATTAGCTGGATCAACGCCGCTACTTTGCAGGCGAAATGCCAGTTCTTCATTGGCGACAAAATATCCCGTAATGCCTTCGTGTATCCACATCTTGTGTAGATCAAAATCAGTGACCGTAACCCATACTGAGCAGTGAAGTCGTTTTTCCAGTACAGCGGTTGCCAGTAATTCTGCAGGAAGAAAATGGGTACAAACAATAGCATCTGGTTGATATGCGTCGATTTCTGTAAAAAGCTTTTTTGCTGAAAGACGCTGTAGCGTTCGTCGACAACGTTCAGTCAAGCTGCCCGTGGGCTCGTGATCAGTTTTTCGGTATAGCCATCCCCACGCCTCAGGCAAACCGGCGGCAAGCTTAAGATAAAGATCGGTATAAATTTTTTTGAAATAGGTAGGAACCAGCTGCATCAGATCACGATGCCTTACGCTCATATCAGGAAAATTATTTTTGGCATATGCAGCAATGCCTTCTGCTGCCCTTACATGGCCACTACCTGCAGATACCGAAAGCACGAGTACACGTTTTTTATGGCTAAGTGTAGTAGCGCTGTCCCTCAGGTGTAATGAATCTTTCGAACGCACACCCGATGCAATGGCTGGAGACTTATTAGTAAGAATCATTAGGCCGGGACGCTGTACTGGAGAGTATCTTTTTTAGCAAATTGCCGCTGCTCCCAGCGCAGCATGATTTCATGCCAATCAACTAAGCTGAGTTCGCCTGCCTCATCTTCTACCAAGGCAGTTAAGCTTTCTACCCAATCCCCATCATTACAATAAAGAATACCGTCTATGTCGCGTATTTCAGCTTTGTGTATGTGACCACAAATGACGCCATCGAGATTTTGTTTGCGTGCTTCTGCTGCCAAGGCATCTTCAAATGAGGTGATGTAGCTCACTGCATTTTTAACTTTTAGTTTGAGATACTGAGACAAAGACCAATACGGCAGTCCCACACGTGCACGCCACGCGTTAAAGATCTGATTGAACTTTAATATCATCGTGTACAACGAATCGCCCACATAAGCTAACCATTTAGCGCATGCAATGACACCATCAAAACGATCACCGTGCAGTACCAGCATGCGTTTTCCATTGGCAGTAACGTGTACATGCTCATCACGGATTTTTATGCCACCAAAATTCAGACCAATGAACTGCCTGACTACTTCATCATGATTGCCCGGTACAAAAATTACTTTCGTACCTTTTTTTGCTTTTTTCATGACCAGCTGAACAACATCGTTGTGTGTCTGATGCCAGTACCAGCGACGTTTGAGTTGCCAGCCGTCGACGATATCGCCAACTAAGTACAGCTTGTCAGATTCGGTCACTTTGAGAAATTCCAGCAGGCGTTTTGCCTGACAACCACTGGTTCCAAGGTGAACATCGGAAATCCAGATGGTTCTAAAGTGTAATGGTTTAGGTTTTTTAATGAGGGATTGGGAGATTTTGTCGAAGCGAAGATTGTCTGGCGCGTTCATGCCGTCTCCGCTTCTTTTAGGTAGTGCCTGGCATAG
>JAULVH010000062.1:7321-15463 GCA_032111105.1 Burkholderiaceae bacterium
CTAAACGTGACAGCGGCAGCATCATAAATAAATCGGCACTATGAAAATCAGCATCCCATGCTGGCTCACCACAAATCCACGCACCACTGCGTATATAACCTTTGATCAGTGGCGGTATCTGCAAGCTTTCAGGCAAGGGGTCATCATGCAAAAGATAGGGTGTGCGAGGAGAAACGCGATATTCAGGTGGGCACAGATGGTCGGTTGCTAGTTTGCGGTACAGCGCATTAATAGTGTGTCCGCCATCAGCTAAGCTGACACTGGCGCATCCAATCAGATAGTGTGATTGCTCGCGCTGCATGCAGGCAGCTAAACCAGCCCACAACATCATGATGACCCCACCACTACGATAGTCGGGATGTATGCAAGCACGTCCTGCTTCCATGATGCGTGGGCGCAGATGGTCTAGTCGTGCCAAATCAAATTCTTTTTCGGAGTAGAAGCCGCCTGTCTTTGCAAGAAGGCGAGGTGAGAGTACACGGTAGGTGCCAACTACTTCAAAGCTACGTGTATCGCGAACAATCAGGTGGTCGCATACATCATCAAATTCATCACGCTCTACGCCTTCGTGATTTTTCAAGGCCTCCAGGCCCATGGCCTCAACAAAAACTTTATAGCGTAGGCGCTGTACTTCGTTAACGTGTTCCTGCGATGTCGCCAGACTCAGGCTAAGTTTAGGAAAGCTTGTGCTGGCATCGGCCCCAACGTTCATCATGCGCATCGTTGTCCCTTCTTGTTTTGATGCGACAAGAGTAACGATGCAATACTGCAGGCAAATGACAGCTAGGTTTCGGTTTTGTTACAAGAAATCTGGTTGTACTTAGTTTGAGTAAGTCAATTTATGAGTTACGTTAAATCTGCACCAATGGGGCCACCATCATTGCGCGTAATGACTATGGTGCTTGAACGCGGTCGGGCAGAACCGCCCTGTGGCCAATGACTAAGATAGGTGGAGGGATCAGCGATATTAAAATTTTTGCCGCTGGTGGTTTCACCTGGATGCTGAATATTGACAAACAGTGCACGATCATCCGGAGTTTCGGCCAAGCCGGTGATTTCACAATCAACTGGGCCAACTAAAAAACGTCTCAGACGATCGTCGCCGGGGATAGCGCCCATGAATGTACTCACGGTAGTTGTTTGATCGTTGTCTGTATTAACAATGGTCTTGCGTGATCCATCACCTACCCGGCCAGGGATAGCTGCTAGCAGCATGCAATTGGTGGCATCGGTGTAAGCATGATCATCGGTTTCTACCCATAGCAAACCACTACGGGCAAACCACAGTCCATCGGGACTGGAAAAATCATTATCCGCAGTCAGCCCGGATAAATTAATGTTGTCGCGGTCTGCCGTTGAGCGCGCGGCAAATAAAAATACATCCCATTGAAAATGGGTAGCCGATCCTTTGTTGTCGTGTTCAGCCCAGCGGATGATGTGTCCGTTAGCATTACCTTTTTGCGCAACACCTTTTTTAGGATCGTTATAAAAACGCGGATTGGCAGCATCCACCTTGTCTAAGGCTCGCGAAGGATTGTAGGTCAGTGTCATATACACTTCGCCGTTTTTTGGATTAACTGCGGCCCATTCAGGTCTATCCATTTTTGTGGCGCCGCGCGCATCAGCCGCTAAGCGAGCGTTAATGAGCACATCCGCTTGATCGTTAAAACTGTAATAGCTATTATCTCGGTCCAGACCGTTGCGGCCATGGGTTAACTCTAACCAGTCACCGCTACCGTCTGCATTAAATCGCGCAACATAGAGCGTGCCATCGTTCATATATTTGTCGCCGGCAGCAGCGCCGCGCTTGGCATCGGCTGGATCCCACACAGCAGTTGAAACATATTTGTATATGTATTCGTGGCGTGAATCGCAGCCCATGTACCAGACCAGTGGTTGACCTGCGGTGACTAGTCCTGGCCAAGCACCTTCATGGGCAAAGCGCCCAAGAGCGGTGCGTTTTTTGGGTGTTGAATCAGGATTGAATGGATCAATTTCTACTACCCAGCCGTAGGTGTTAGGAGCATTCCGGTAGTCATCGCTACCGTCAGTCGAGGTGCCATAAACACTCGCATCCCAGCGACCAAAGTGATTATCTGATGTGTCTGGTGCTGCGGTAGCCCACAGTAGATAGCCGTTACCTTTGACGCCATAACGTTTGAGAGAAGTGATGTCACGTGCGCTACGCTTGGCATCGTCAGACGCAGGACGACGGAAATAAAATGCCCAATTTTCTTCGCATGTCAGATAAGTGCCCCAAGGCGTATGCCCATTGGCGCAATTACCCAGCGTGCCGCGTGTTCGTGTACCGGTAACTGAATACTTGGTAATCATCATCGCGCTGCGTGCAGCAGGGCCAGTGATTTCTATATCAGTCATGGAATTGACGCGCCGATTAAAGCGTGAATTTCGAACTAACTCATAGCTATGGCCGACTTTTTGGATTTCCGCTACTGACATGCCAACGGCTAGCATCTCTTTCATGACTTCATTGCCACTCAGGCGTTTTTCATCCGCGATGGTTTGTCCGTTAGGATGAAGAAAGGCGGCGGTTACGCTTTCATGGTTAACGCACAGCAGCCCACGATCTGAGGTAAGCGGACTCCATAATCCCTTGGATCCCAAACCAAAAAAATGCATACCGTCGTGATGATCGCCAACTCGCTTGGAAAAGCTATCTGCACGATCGCTGCCGTTATTTGAATAGGCAGGTATGCCTTGAGCTAAAGGATCGCCGGTGCTGGAAATAATTCGATATGAATAACCCTGAGCTAGCGTTACTTTGTCTTCCAATGTTTTAGGTACAGCGGCAAAATTTAATTTCAATGCGCTAGTTGCAGCGCGTGTTTCACCACTGGGTGTAAATAATAGGCTGCCACCACCAAAATAAAGCGTTGCTGCAGTTCCAAAGGAACCCTTGAGCATGCTGCGACGAGAGAGCCGTTCAGTAAGAATCTGATCAAACTCGGGATTAGCTGAATTATTTTCCGTATCATTCAGCATCGTTTGGCAGTCTGGTGAGGTCTGGGTCATGAATAACTCCGGAGCATAAGATTAATACGCATCAAACCATGCAAATGTTAAACAGTGATGAATACGCAGGGTGGGTGTCTCTTTATGTAAGAGTTTAGCTCAGACAAAAAAGAGAGATAGTGACTCAGTATTGCCTGACTACCATGGGCCATTCAACTTCTGCCCATGCTGCCTGTTCTTTTTGTAGCCAGTGAGCCAGAGTGGGATGTTTGCGCAACATGGACGCAGGTATATCGATTTCAATTTTATGGCGAATTTTTACACTTACCAATTCGTCACCCAGATCGATGCGTGAATGACTAAATAATATGGCCAGCCTCAACGCAAGTATGGCTTTAGCCAGGTCGGGCAGGCTTAGGGCATCCGTTACTTTTTTGAGAGTGCCCTTTTGGGAGAGCACCAGAATACTCAGTATGTGTTGTTCCTGTTTAGTGAAGCCTGGCAAATCTGCATTGACTGTCAGATAAGCGCCGTGTTTATGAAAGCCACTGTGCGATACCGCCATGCCGACTTCGTGCAGACGAGCGGCCCAGGCGAGTAGCCTGTCGTAATGATCGGCTTGGGGTTCAAGCTGTAAATGCAGCACTTGCGCATTGGCTTTTACTCGGGCACCGCGCGACTCATTAACACCGAATCGACGTCCAAATTCACGCACTGAATCGCGTCGCCGATCTTTACTGCTACGACGTAGATGCAAATCCCAGAGCACACCCATGCGTAAACCAGCTTCTACGGGTTGCATATCACGCATCCCTAATTCCTGGCACAACGCTAATAGTATGGGTAGCCCTCCGAGCACGACAGAACTGCGCTCGGGTTTAATACCGATGAGTTCAGTTTTACTGACACGTCCACATTCGATTAGTAAATCACGCAGTGCGCGCAGGCTCTTGAGAGACAACCCACCGTCGCCCAGAGCATGGGCTTCGATGAGTTCAGCCAGGGTGCGCATCGTTCCGGAAGAACCATACGAGACTGTCCAGAGCCGCGGATGAAAGGGCTCCATGCCATCGGCGAAGTAACTGCGGGCGTACAGAACGGCGTTCGAAAAAGCAGATTCTGTTATTCGATCATTACCGAAAAATTCATTGGCGCTGTTGACAGTACCAACGCTAAAGGATTCAACAGCCTCGATCTGATGGCCTTGTCCCAGAACGAGTTCGGTGGATCCGCCGCCGATGTCAACAACCAGCCGTCGTTCATCCGGTAATTCCAGTGTGGAGGCAACCCCTAGATAAATCAGACGGCCTTCTTCTTCTCCCGAGATGATTTCAATCGGATAGCCAATTGCCTTTTCAGCAAGCTCAAGGAAGGCGTCTTTATTTTTGGCTATGCGCAGAGTATTGGTACCCACCACGCGAACGGCTGATAGGGGAACTGAGCGGAGTATCTCTGAGAAGCGCCCTAAACAAGCCAATGCGGTCTGCATTGCGTGGACGGTTATATTGCCTCGTTTGTCTAAGCCCGCGCCTAAGCGTACGGGTTCACGTGCCGTGTTCAATATACGGATTTGTTCGCCATCGAAGTGGCCGATATGCATGCGAAAGCTATTAGAGCCTAGATCTATAGCAGCCAGCATGTTTTGCAGGTTCCAGTGAAATTAAAAGATAACATTTAAATATAAGAGTTGATTGTGACTGCTTAATTACAAGTGCCTGTCATTTTAATCCATTGTTGTTAATCAACACGCAAACAAACTTTAGTTGCCAAGTAATCGCAGCTAATTGAATCAATGTCATCAAGTTGAAAAATTCGCTGAGAATAATCACGCACATGCTAAATCCAAAGCAAAGCAGCAGCTTGCCGGACTTTAGATTTTTTGTGTTTTTAAATGGAGAACTTCCCAATGAATAGATCTGATAACAAAATTTTTACAGCTAAACGTGTCGTGATTGCTGTTGCTACTTTGTGCGCGTCTTTATCTGCGCCGGTGTTTGCTGCTACCGATGATATGAAATCACTGATGGATTTGCTTTTGAAAAAGGGCATGATTTCGCAATCTGAATACGAACAACATATTAAAGCAGCTGAAGAAGCCGCAGAAAATCGTGAGTTTAAAGAAAAGCGCATAGACAAAGATGTCGCTAAAGCTAACGATTTCCTGATCAAGAATGCAGATTCTGGTCAAGTAATGAAAAATGGCGTCGGTATTCAATCAGCTGACGGAAAGAATTCTGTTCAGTTGATGGGCCGTATCCACATGGACTACCGCAGCTACAGCTCTGGTTATGCATCGGGCGCCACTAAGACGGACACGCTGACAGATGCTTTGGAAGTACGCCGAGCACGCCTAGGTATGAAAGGTCAGCTTGACAAAGATTTCAAATATGAACTCCAAGGTACCTACGGCATGGCTGATAACGGCATGGCCGATTCAGTGACTACGATTGACATTGCTTTTGCTGATTACGCAGCTAATCCAGCAGCTATTTTACGCGTTGGTAAATTCAAGATGCCTTTCAGCCTTGAGCAACTGACTAGCTCCAACAACATCGATTTCATGGAGCGCAGTTTCGCGAGCCAAAACGAAGGCGAGTACATTCCTGCTAAAGAAACAGGCGTTATGGTACATGGTAGCCCAATGGCAGGTACTAGCTATGGCCTAGCCTATTCGCGTGGTCGTGGAAACAAAAATGCGACAACTGACAGCCCCGATTTTATTGGCCGTGGTACTGCAAACATCGCCAAACTCATGGGTCGTGATGACATCGTAACTCACTTAGGTTTTGGCTATAGCACTGGTAAAGTCAAGTCAGCTACGTCATACGCTAGTGGCCGTGACGAAAGCCGCGCTTATTCGGGTTTCTTCAACGGCACAGAGGCAGTTACAGCCGGTTCAACACGTACACGCTCGGTTGTGGAATACGCGCTTGCTTATGGCCCATACAAAGCTCAGGGTGAATTCTTCCAGATTGGCTATTCGGACATGACCGGAACTAACGCTGGTTCGAACTCAATCAACATGAACTACAACGAACTGTTGTGGAACATAACAGGCGAATCACACAACTACAGCAACACAGCCGGTACTTTTGGCTGGATCAAGCCAAACACCAAGTTCTCATCGAACGGTGGTCTGGGTGCATGGCAGGTGGGTGTACGTCTGAGCGATTTCGATGGTTCAGATTTCACGCAAGCCACTGGAAAAACATCCAAAGCAACGTCCATGACCTACGGTCTGAACTGGTACATGAACGACAACGTTCGTGTCATGCTGAACTACGTTGAGACAAAGTACGACTCAACGGTATCAGTTAACGGTGCTTCGCTGGACAAGATCAAAGCCATCATGCTGCGTAGCCAAATCTGGTTCTGATTTAAACGTAATCTCCAATCCGTTAAGGATGCTTTATACGCCCCCTCGGGGGCGTTTTTTTTTAAGTCCGAAATTACATACTTATGTCGACTGAACAGCCATCAGAATTTCACGCAGCACAAAGTGGATTTATCTGGGGATATTTCCTCGATGGTGCAGGAAATGTAGAAACAGTAAATGCAGAAAATCTAAAATCGTTATTGCAAACTGCGTTAGAGATGACGGATAAACGTTTTCTCTGGCTGCACTTTAATCTTAGTCAGGCATCGACTGAACGCTGGCTAAGTGAAAACACTCCGTTACCCGGAGAATTTTTCGAGGCCCTGCACATAGGCTCGCGATCAACGCGAGTCGAAGTGATTGACGATAGCTTGATTGCAGTGGTCAATGATGTGTTGCACGGTTTTTCTTTTGATGCGTCTGAGATTTCTACTTTATGGTTATCGGTCACACCACGACTGGTTATTAGCGCGCGGCGTAAACCACTCAAGTCTGTCGATAGATTACGCCACGCTGTACGTAACGGCGCAAAAATCACCAGTACAGTTGAGTTGCTAACGCACTTGCTGCGAGATCAGGCGGATGTGTTGATGGGTATAGTGCGCGACGCGGTCGCTAAAGTCGACAAGATTGAAGATGATCTCCTGGCGGGGAGACTCAATCACAAGCGCGAAAATCTCGGCGCCTTACGCCGTGTCTTAGTTAGATTGCAGCGGTTGATGGCGCCAGAACCTGCAGCGTTATTTCGGCTCCTTCAGCGCCCACCGGCATGGATACCTGAGGACGATTTGCAAGATATACGCCAATCCAGTGAGGAGTTTTCTGCAGTACTAGTCGATATGGCTTCGCTACAAGAGCGAATCAAATTACTGCAAGAAGAAATTGCCGCCATGATTAGCGAAAAAAGTAGTCATAGTCTTTTCACGCTAACTATCGTCACGGTGCTGGCGCTGCCTATTAATCTGGTGGCAGGTTTGTTTGGAATGAATGTGGGCGGTATACCTTTAGCTGCCAATGAATCTGGATTTTGGGTCATTGTGTGTGTACTTGCGGCGATCACCACAACAGCGATTTGGCTTATTTTGCGACGTCGAAACGATACATGATGGCGAGCAAAATCCAGACGAAAAACCTATCGTTTTCTTAAATAGATTTTTTTGCCAGTAATGCGATCGCGCACTTAGCTGGGGCAGGCCAGCATGAGCTAATTAAACTTAATTTACGGCTGCTGGTTCTTAGTTGGCTACAATCAACCAGTTAAATTAAATTTCAATACATCATGCGCTTACTATTTGCTGGGCTTTTCGCGCTTTTCTTGATTTCAGGCTGTAGTACGCTGCCTCCGTCGTCTAAAACGCCCCCGACTCACTCACAGGATACAGGTGCACCGACTCAGCCCAGCGCACCGAGTGCATCGGATGCCGCTCCCACCCCCGAACCGCCTGCTGCCGGCTCTCAACCCGATGCCGTGGTGGTGTCCCCATCAGCACCTGCTCAAGCGCCTGTCGTTGCGCCTAAGCCGTTCAAAATTGGTCTGGCATTAGGAGGGGGTGCAGCGCGTGGTTTTGCACACATAGGCGTTATTAAAGTGTTAGAGGCCAATGGCATTTTTCCAGACATAGTTGTGGGTACCAGTGCCGGTAGCTTAGTCGGAGCGCTGTATGCCGCCGGTAACAATGGCATGGCCTTGCAGAAGCTGGCGATGGAGATGGATGAAGCGGCGATCTCGGATTGGTCGGTACCGTTTTTTTCAAATTCTACTGGCGTACTCAAAGGCGAGGTGAAAGACATGC
>JAULVH010000063.1:0-1657 GCA_032111105.1 Burkholderiaceae bacterium
TTAGCGCATCAAAATTCATAATCTCGATCGATCGGTTATCTTTTTTCAAAACCCCAATTCTGCAGAGGCCAGAAATAGTTCTGCTCACTGTCTCTAAGCTGACGCCGAGATAACTGCCTATTTCTTCCCTAGACATCCGAAGTAAAAAGCTTTTCTCCGAATACCCTAGCGACTTGAATTTGAACGAAAGACTCAATAAAAACTTTGCCACTTTCGCGTCAACTGGAAGTGAGGAAATAATGAATGAAGATTTTTGCTCATTTACAAGTTGCTGACTCATCACGGAGATGATGTGATTCCTGAATACTTCGCTCTCAACATTTTGTCGCTTGCAGAAATCAAGTGGAATTGCGATCAACTCGCTGTCGGTCAATGCTTTCAATGAATTCGCAAATTTGCTATTTGCGATGCCGTCTAATCCAACCATTTCATTCTTCATGGGAAAATCAATGACTTTCTCATTACCATGGGTGTCGGCCCACGTATTTTTCAAAAATCCGGAATAAATTAGATAAATCATCTCGCATTTATCGTTAGATAAGTACACATGACGGCCTGTCTTGACCCGGACATGTAAAAACTTTTGGGAGAAGGCGCTCAAGTTATGCTTTGCATCAATGCCGCAGAGGGAAAAAAGTTGCTCTGTGCTCGAGGATATCCGCGGCAAGTTATCTAACGACCTAGATTTAGTCTTTAAACCTTCGAGACCCAATTCATCCGTATTAAATCGAATTAATTTTTCCATTTTTGCCTCGAAGAATTATTTTGATAAAGAAACTTTTTTATATTACGAAATACATGATAAGCTTCTAATATCAAATCGCAAATAGATTGTTTTATTTTATTGACGCGCAACAAAGACTTGGGGGAACAACTTCTAAATATGGATGAGATTTATTGATTTATTACTGTGGAGTAATAATCTGAAATGCAAAGCTCCATCACAAAAATCTTCCTGCGAAAATTTTATGTCTCAGAGTCCCGCTTTTTAGCTGTTGTAGTGCTTTATGTAAGTTGTGTTCGGATCGTAGTTTCTATAGTTGGCTACGAATAAAACGGTAATTCACGTAAATTAATCGTCATAAAGTTCGGACATCAACTTAAGGAGAAAGCATGCATAAGCAGGATTCGGTTATTTCCTCTGATGAGCTTCGGGAACTCACTAAATCTGGTGGTAGCTGGTACCAGGTTCAGCAATTAACTCATTTACGTATCGCATTCAGCTTGGATTCCTACGGCACGCCGGAAGTAAAAAGGGCTGACTTTGATAAGTTCAAGAAATTTAATCCCTGAAATTTCACATCTGAAACTCCTTTTAATCACCTGTTGCTCGGGTAGGTGCTTAGCCGGGGAGGTGCTCAACCGGGGAAGTACCAAGCCTCGGGAGGTACTCAGTCCGGGGAAGCACTAAGCCAAGCAGAGCTGAATTTCAGGTCGGTAGTTTTCTACGGGTAGCGACACGGGCTGATGCCTCACTTCCAATGCGACTTCGATCGTTCGATGAGCAGTGGCAATTCTCTTAATCTGACATCGGTCAAGTCCAATATCCTGAGCAGAATTGACGCACCCACTATCTGATGGCCCCTGCGTATTTTGGAAATCGCAGAGGGTGATGTTTTCAGTTCGCGTGCCAAATCAAAGTCTGAAAAAATACGCA
>JAULVH010000063.1:1667-5804 GCA_032111105.1 Burkholderiaceae bacterium
TTCAACATGACTATCCCCGAAGTAGGTCTACTTTGATCGATTGTTTAATTCAGCGAAATGATGATTCCAGAATGCGGATCAATTCATGATATCGGGCGCTTTTTGGGCATCCATGGTCATCTGCTTGCTAGCGCAGTCGTACAAGGAAACAATGAAGCGTTCTACTCCACAGACGTCTGCTTGTGAGCTTCACAAGCCCCAAACCACATTACTTCCTGAAGCTTTACTAGTTCGGAGTAGCTGCAGAAAAGTATCGGCACTCTCACGGAACCGTACAGCATCATGCTGATTTGAAATCTCGGCACCTGTATTACCTGCGCCTCGCTCTACCTCTACCTGACGACTAAGCTCGGATTCGATTTTCTGGATGAGATCATCCATCTCTGAAACAGTAATCACCCCAGTTTTTCCTGGCGTTTTTCCAAGAACTGACAGCATCTTTTCCGCGCTGAACCGCTGCATGATGACGTCTGCAGCTGAGGAAGATTTGAATGTATAGAGCATGGATATGTCGCTTTATGACGATGAATAGCATTCGAGATCAACTTCTATTTTGGATGACTGATACTGAACACATGCTACTGCGAATCGCTTCTATGTTTTTGATGCCCGGCAAATTACATGTTTTGAGGAAAGATAAAACGGCGGGCGATACATCCGTGATGGCAAAACACATTTTTGATTTCAGGATTACTTGACGGTTATCATGGGTTACCTTCCATGACCATGGCAGCCTTGTCGATTAGATAGATTTCTTTAGATAATCGATATGAAGTATCCAAAACCACTTTACCAGTCACGGCTAGCGCCCCACCTACAGCGATTCATACTGCTGCTGGTACCGCTCATACTGGTGGGTTGTAACGTCGATTTTATGAATGCCCGACCCGCACGGGAACTGACACCACCGGCCAAAGTGGGCAATCTCTATGCAGGATGGCGCGTGTACCAAGACAAGTGCTCAAGTTGCCATGGGATTGCGGCGACGGGTGGTAAGCAAGCGCCTGACTTACTGCCGATCATGAGGAGTATGAACCTGCAACAATTCACTGCAATCGTCTTAAAGCGTTACGATCTGGCCAGTGGTATCTCACGCAAATCGCAAGATAAGTCAACGGTTGAGACGCGTATTGACGAGATCATGCGCGCTAGTGAGCCGCCCATCGAAATGCCGACCTGGCAGGGTGAGCCTGCTGTCAACGCACATATCCTTGATCTCTACACGTATTTATCTGCCCGCGCCGAGGGTCGGATCGGAATTGGACGCCCGCCGGATTACGGAAAGTCGTCGGCTGTCTTTTCAAGCGAATCAGCGCAGTAGCTTGAGTTGCCGCCGCTGCTAAAAACGCCCGCATCGATCGGGTTAAAACAGTTGTGGGCCCGAGTCGCTATCGGCACCCTTGCCCGACTTCGGCTTGGGCTTTTGTGCCGCACTCTGCAGCGCGAGTGCGCGAAGCACCTGCAAGGCGGCATCGCTGTCTTTGGCAAGATTAGCGGCTAATCTTTCCTCGCCGGTCACGCGCAGTATTAGACGTAGCTGCTCCACCATGATACGGAATTGCTCTGCTGCGAATTCTGGGTGCGCATTTGCATCAAGCATCAGCTGCCCAAAATTCAACTCGTTGGCCTCCAACTGTTGTTGGAATTCACGCTTGGCTTCTTCGAGCAAACGGTTAAGCTCTAACTCCGACAGATGCAGTCGCTCCGCCTCAGCTGCAATCGCTTCATTTTCTCGAGGATCAAGTACACCATCAGCGTACGCAGCGGTTAATTGATGCACGAAAGCTTCACGATCAATACGCAACTGATCCGTGAATGCCGATGCCAGCAAACCGGCAGGTATTGCGAAGATACCGATACCCAAAAGCGCCAGCACCACCGTCAGCGCGCGACCCATGGGCGTCACCGGTGAAATATCGCCATAGCCCACCGAGGCCAAGGTCACCACCGCCCAATAGATGGACTGTGGGATGTTTTCAAACTTGTCGGGCTGTGCATCATGCTCGAATAAATAACCGAGCGAGGCTGTCAACACCACCATCAGCAACATGACGAAGACCGACGCTGCAATGATCTGCCATTCGCGCTTGGCAACGCGAATCAGCGTGACGGTCGCCGAGGTATATCGCGTCAGCTTCAGCATACGCGTCAGGCGGAACACCCTGAGGAAGCGCAGGTCAAGTGGGTACGGCAGGAAATGCTCGAGCAGGAATGGCAAGATCGTGACCAGATCAATCAGCGCGGTCCAGCTGCGAATATGCGCCCAGCGCGGCAGTGAAAAGCTGCGATAGATAGGATTTTCTGGTGCGCTGTAAACGCGTGCCACATATTCGATCGAGAAAATACTGAACGCGATAATGTCGATCCAATAGAACTCGGCAGCAAACAAGTGATGAATAGAGTCGACTGATTCCAGAATCACGCAGAGCATCGACAGCGCAATCCAGAACACAATGAAGTTATCGATAAAGATGTGTAGCCGACCCGAGTGGCCGGTTGGCTCCAGCAGAGCGAATACTTTGGCTCTGAAACTACGGCCGGCATTGAGTTGCTGAAATTCTTCCCAGGCAGGCATCAAGACACGCGAGAGCTTGAAAATCCTCGCCAGACGCATCAGCCGGAGTACCCGCAAGGCTTCCAGATCAACCGGTGTAAACAGCACCAGATAAAACGGCGCGATAGCGATCAGATCAATCAGCGCATACAGGCTGAATACATAGCGAAGCCGTGGATACCGGCTATTCGCAAACTCCGGCAGCATCGGTGCGCTGACTACACGCAGCACGTACTCCAGCGTGAACAAGCCGACGGTAATCAGGTCGAATACATGAAACCATCCTGCATTCGGCGCATGAATCTCGGGGATGGTCTCGAGGATGACTGCGAACACAGACATCACGATCAGCAGCGCGACCATGCTATCAATTTGGCGTTGGTAGCCACCCTTGAAATCAGGGTCGAATAACCACTGATAGATCAGCGCTACCGGTGACGCTGGTGAATGCGCAGGTGGTGGATGAGCCGATGGCGTTATAGCGGGTGCTTCCATGGCGGTGGTCGTGATGTCAGCTGCCACGACTGGGCTTGTTTTTTTATGTGTACTCATCATTTCCCCACCAATAGCGCCGCTGCCTCACGCGCCGCTACCCTTCCCTCATCGGTTGGTATTACCCATACCTCAACGCGACTCTCTGGCGCATGGATCGGCAGTATCGCATCACCGATTGCCATCGCATTCAGTTTTTCGTCGATTTGCACCCCAAGCCAACTGAGCGCCATACCGACTTCACTGCGCAATACTTTGTCATGCTCGCCAATGCCCCCTGAGAATGCGATCAGATCCAGCCCCTGCATGCAGGCGATCATGGCGCCACTTTCACGCACGATACGGTGGGTAAACAGATCAATCGCATGCTCTGCTGCGACACTTTCATCCATGCGTAATGCACGCATATCCGCAGAAATACCCGACACACCGAGTAACCCGCTCTCGCTGTACAACAAATGCGAGAGCTGATCATGGTCGTAACCTTTATCGAGTAAGTACAGCAGTACGCCAGGATCGATGGATCCCGAGCGGGTGCCCATCATTAAACCATCCAGCGCGGAGAACCCCATCGTGCTGGCCACGCTATGGCCATTGAATGTAGCGCACAGACTAGCGCCATTCCCTAGGTGTGCCATCAGTACACGTCCGCTTGCCCGTTGACTATGTTGCTGCAACACGCCGGTGATGTACTGATAAGACAACCCATGAAAGCCATAGCGTCGAATACCACTGGCTGTTAGTGCTTGTGGCAGCGCGAATTCCTGATTGATCAGCGGCGCATTCGCATGAAACGCTGTATCGAAACAAGCCACCTGCGGAACCCCGACAAATGCGGCAGTGAAAGCGCGAACGCCCGCGATATTGTGCGGCTGATGCAAAGGCGCGAGTGGATTGAGTTGCTCGAGCTGCTTGAGTACCTCATCGGTCACTATTACGCTATGACGAAACGCGGCACCACCATGCACAATACGATGCGCGACCGCGATAGGTGCCTTCAGGCCGAGCTCTTCTAATAGCTTACGCAGACTGGCAAGCGCATCGAAAAATACATCGTGGTTCTCACGCTGTACCGCGCTCAGGTGGACCCC
>JAULVH010000064.1:0-2492 GCA_032111105.1 Burkholderiaceae bacterium
TACGTCCGGATCCTCCAGAAACTGTGAAATTTTAATCTTAACTTTAAATAAATAACTTTTGTGGATACGGTAGGGTACTTACCTACCTTTAATTTTTGTAAAGACAGTACCTACCTACCTATTGGAATAGGCTCATTATTTTAGAAAATGATCTTACTTTGGTTACTTTGTACTTTGTAGCGTTCAAGTCATACCATATTTTAGAGCTTTTTAATAGCAAATTCGATGGCGATACGATATCCATCAACACCAAAACCACAAATAACTCCCTCGGCGATACCGGAGACATAAGATAGGTGTCGAAATGATTCGCGCTTGTGCACATTGGAAATGTGCACTTCGATAACCGGCAGGTTAACGCCCGCTAGTGCGTCGCGTAACGCAACGCTGGTGTGAGTGAGGCCGGCCGGGTTAATGATGATGGCCTGTATGCCCTCAGCTTTTGCGGCGTGAATTCTGTCTATCAGCGCGCCCTCATGGTTGCTCTGAAAGCACACTAAGCTGGCACCAGCTGCAGTGGCTGTAAGCCTGGCTTGTTCTTCTACCTCGGCTAACGTGGTTGCTCCATACACTTCAGGCTCTCGGGTGCCGAGTAGGTTGAGGTTGGGGCCGTTGACCAGAAGTAGGGTTTTTGCCATTTTTAGGCTGCTATTTAGCGAAGAAGGCTGCATTTTCGCGCCAAAAAGCATAGTAAGCAAGCATAAAAATTATCACTAAATCTGAGTTTCCCTAAGGCGATGCCGATTGATTCTCAATGTTATTGCAAGCCTGCGTCGCTGGCCGACGCAGGTTCAAGTGAGGCTGGGAGCTGGCTTCGGCCTCTTCACGAATAAGTCTCGCTTATATTAATCAGTGCTTTCCCAGATCCGCCTTGACCTTGTTCATATCCAGGCGACCAAGATAGGTTTGCAGGATTTGACCGTCCGGGCCTATCAAAACCGTAAACGGCAAGCCACCCGCGAGATTACCCAGATCGCGCGAAAGCTCTGTGCCCTGCATGCCAGCTACAAGTATAGGGTAACTAATCTGGTGTTTTTTTGTGAATTGCGAGATGTTAGATGGAGAATCAACACCAATACCGACAACTTGAAGGTTTTTATCTGCATAAGAAGATTGCAGTTCTACCAGTTCGGGCATTTCTGCTACGCAGGGCGGGCACCAGGTAGCCCAAAAATTCACCAACAACATTTTGCCACGCCATTCGGATAAAGCATGAGTTTGCCCCTCCGCATCGGGTAAGTTGGCATTCATTAGCGAGGCTATTGCTGGATTAACTTGTTTGGTGGGTTGTTGATTTTTAAATGATAGATAAGCACCAAAGACAGTAAATAGAACTGCGATGGTGATAAAAAGGCTAATTCGCTTAGTCATGTTGCGGGGCTTTCTTTAATGAGGGCGCGTACGGCATTCAGATCGGCTTTTTCTATTCGTCGATTGCCTGCGGATTTGGCTATTTGTCGCTGATCGTCTTGCTCATAGAGCGTTAAGTGCACCACCTCGCCCTTCCATAGAAAAGAGAGAATTTCGAGTGATCTGCCTGCATGAAGAAAGTGATTCGCTTCCGATACCTCGTAGTTAATGTCCTGATTGAGTAAAAAAACAGCTACATCCTTGCTACTTTCGGCAAATAACTGAATATGTATGTCGGAGTGCTCTCCCGCGGTGCCATTGAGTACTGCACCGGTCAGGTAAGGAGAAAATTCACGTAACTTTTCCATCATCTCCAAGGCGATTAACCTCAAGTGCTGCAGGTGTTGTGCATGCTCCTCGCCGAAGAACAGGGATTGATATTCGCGGACTTCGGCTTCAATTTGTGCGTTATCAGGCAGGACGTCGCCGGGAATTTTTTGGCTCCCAAGTATTAGCTTGGCCGCTTTGCGTTTGGCGGTTCCGTAGTCGGCACCATCCTCGGCAATCATGCGCGCGGCGAGCGCTGCGATTTCGGCGCGCAATGCTTGCGCATCGCTGGGATAGTTGATGTTCATTGAAAGCTCATGGGCTGGTAAAAGGCTAGTAAAGCAAAAAACTGAGCTTGCGACTTCAAAAGCACGCTCGCAACCTTGTGAATGGTATTTCTGTTGTGTCAGTGTCGGGTAAAATCCGTAGATTACCTTGACCTGTTCATCCATGCATATTCACATACTTGGCATTTGCGGTACCTTCATGGGCGGCCTGGCGGTTTTGGCCAAAGAGGCGGGCCATAGAGTTACCGGTTGCGACGCTAATGTTTACCCACCCATGAGTACGCAGCTGCGCGCTCAAGGCATAGAATTGATCGAGGGCTATGGCCAGCATCAATTGAGTTTGCAACCAGATTTATACGTCGTGGGCAACGTCGTCTCCCGCGGCAATTCATTGATGGAAACCATCATGAACCGTGGCTTGCCGTATATGTCAGGCCCTCAGTGGATGGGCGAATATATATTGCATGATAAGTGGGTGTTAGCCGTAGCTGGAACGCATGGCAAAACAACCACCGCCTCCATGCTGGC
>JAULVH010000064.1:2502-12847 GCA_032111105.1 Burkholderiaceae bacterium
TGTGCCATTAAATTTCGGTATCTCTGCCAGACTCGGTGGAACGACGGCGCAAGCTCCGTTTTTTGTTATTGAGGCCGATGAATACGACACCGCTTTTTTCGATAAGCGCAGCAAATTCATACACTACCGGCCCCGTACAACGATACTGAATAATCTTGAGTATGACCATGCGGATATTTTCCCCGATCTGGCCGCGATCGAAACTCAATTCCATCATCTGATTCGTACCGTGCCCGCCATCGGCAGAATTATCGCCAATGGTGCCGAAGAGTCACTTAAACGCGTTGTGGCGCGCGGTTGCTGGAGTGAAGTGGAGTGGTTTAATGATGCCAGCTCCGACACCTGGCGCATGGTAGAGCATGACGATGGTCGATTTGATGTGTATCTCAATGGACAGCGACAAGGAACCGTGAGTTGGTATCTCACGGGTGAGCACAACCGATGGAATGCGGTGGCAGCGATTGCTGCTGCTCGCCATACCGGAGTTTTACCGACTCAGGCTATAGATTCTTTATCGACCTTCCAAAATGTTAAGCGCCGCATGGAAGTGCGTGGGGTAGTAAACAACATTACCGTTATTGATGATTTTGCGCACCATCCTACGGCCATCGCGACAACAGTCGCAGGTTTGCGTCGACAATTAGGTCATTCTCGTATATTGGCGGTGCTTGAGCCGCGCTCTAATACGATGAAGCTGGGTACGATGAAGAACGCCTTGCCAGGTAGTTTGTCTGATGCCGATCTGGTCTTTGGTTTTGGTGCACAAGGTGAAGGAAAAGATGCCTTGGGTTGGGACCTTGCAGCCACCCTGGCGCCGCTGGGAGAAAAAGCGCATACCTACCATGAGCTGCCAGCACTGGTAGAGGCGGTGGCATCCGTTGCGAAACCTGGCGACACTATTTTAGTGATGAGCAATGGCGGCTTTGGTGGAGTCCATCAAAAGTTGCTCGATGCCCTGCAGGCATCGGCATGATTTTGGCTAACTGACACCATCGGATGTTTTTTTATTTGCACGGATTTCGCTCGTCGCCGCAGTCATACAAAGCACGTCTGCTGCAAGACTATTTCTACTCAATTGGCAAGGCAGATAAATTCCTTTGCCCGCAATTGCCCGTATCACCCCAAGAAGCGATGCAATTAGCTCGCGACCGGTGTTTAACCATACCGTCCGATGAGCTAGTGCTCGTTGGCTCATCCTTAGGTGGTTATTACGCGACTGCGTTGGCAGAAGAATTTGGTTGTCGTGCTGTTGTGCTAAATCCGGCGATTACACCGGCATCAGATTTGCAAAAATATATAGGTATGCAAACCACATGGCATACCGATGAAGAATTTCATTTTCGCCCTGAATATGTAGATCAATTAAAGCCCTACGAGATAACAAAAATAACTCATCCAGAGCGCTATTTTTTAGTTGCAGCTACTGGTGATGAAGTACTGGATTGGCGCATGATGGTGAATCACTATCCTGGGGCCCGGCATAAAATCATACAAGGCAGTGATCATGGTTTATCTGATTTTGGTAACTACATGGATGAGATCATAGAATTTTGCGCGCACTAAACTAACCGCTATTTAACGAACTAATGCAGTCATGATTTTTACTCACATCTATCAATGAATTTATTTTTTGAAGAGTCTGGTGATTTTAAAGCAGGTACCGTGCTGTCTCAGCAGGGAGAGGCTTTTCAAGTCGAAACGATTACAGGCAAGCGCAGTAAAGTGCGCGCCCGTGACGTGCTATTGCAGTTTGAAACTCCCTCTCCCAAAGAACTAATCTCCAAGGCTGCGATCGTATCGAGCCAGATGGATGTCAGTTTTCTGTGGGAAGTGGCGGGTGATCAGGAGTTTAGTTTTGCTGATTTAGGTGTGGAATATTTTGGCCATGCCCCCAGTCCTGAAGAAGCCGCTGGGTTGCTGATGGCAATTGCGTCGGCCCCCATTTATTTCCATAAAAAAGGTAAAGGCCGCTATAAAGCAGCCCCTGCTGAAATACTCCAGGCTGCATTGGCTGGCGTTGAAAAGAAAAAGCAGCTGTTATTACTGCAAGCAAAACAAGTAGAAGAACTTAAAGCAGGAGTGCTTCCGGTCGCTATGGGACCGCTGGTAAATCAGTTATTGTTTAAGCCAGATAAAAACACCATCGAATACAAAGCACTCGAAGCAGCCGCGCAAGAACTGCAGACAACGCCAGCACGACTAATGCTGTCAGTTGGTGCAATTTCCTCGCCACGAGAATTGCACATGAATCGCTTTCTCTCGGCGAATTTTCCGCGCGGTACAAAATTCCCCGAAGTCTTAGTGCCCGTGAAGCCGCAACTACCTCGAGCTGATGTCGAGGCATTTTCTATTGATGATGTCACCACGACAGAAATTGATGATGCGTTTTCTGTTCGTCTGTTAGGCGAAGGGCGTATCCGTGTAGGTATTCATATCGCCGCACCCGCCATGGCGATTTCGCCCGGCGATATGGTTGATAAATTAGCCCGTGAGCGTATGAGTACGGTGTACATACCCGGCGATAAAATCACCATGCTGCCCGACGAACTAGTGCATGAATACACCCTTGCTGAGGGTGATGCACGTCCTGCGCTGTCGCTGTATGTCACTGTTGATATGGCTGACTGGTCGGTTGTAGCGACTGAAACCGTGGCCGAAGCCGTGCCAGTGATCGCCAATTTACGCCACAACGATCTTGACGAGTTAGTCACCGAAGAAAATTTATCAGCAGGTAGCGGTGACTATCCTCACAAACAAGAAATTGAATTGTTGTGGCAGTGGGCACAAACACTAGAGCGTGCACGTATGCAAAAACGTGAAAGCTTTGGATTGCGGCCAGAGCAAAATAATCGTGTTGATTTTAATTTTTATGTCGAAGAAGAGACGGTTACGATCACCCGTCGCAAGCGCGGAGCGCCGCTAGACAAAATCGTCGCCGAGTTAATGATTTATGCAAATAGCAGTTGGGGTCTGCTACTTCATGAGCATGGTGTGCCTGGCATCTACCGTACTCAGGGTGCAGGTAACGGCTGGGCTGCGCGTATGCAGGTTCGCATGCTCACGCATGCAGCCCCACATCAAGGTCTGGGTGTCGATCAATATGCGTGGTGTACATCACCACTGCGGCGCTACACCGATCTTGTCAATCAGTGGCAAATACTGGCCTGCTTAAAGCATGGCGTAACAGCGCCTCTTGTGGCGCCATTCAAGCCCAGAGATGCCGATTTATTTGCCATAGTCTCTGCATTTGATAGTGCCTATGCTGCCTATGCTGATTTTCAAAACATCATGGAAAATTATTGGTGTTTACGCTGGCTGAGTCAGCACGCTTCGCGCAAGGTTCAGGCGGTTCAGGTAAGAGACGATGTACTTAGGTTAATGGACATACCATTGAGTGTGCCTATGACGGGTGTTAAGCACGCACGTGGCACTCAAGTGACGATAGAGCTCATCTCCTGGGATGAAATCGATCTCTCGCTGCAAGCGCGCTTACTAGAAGTCAGTGAGGCTGTAGCTGTACTAGAAGATGACGAGTCATTTGAAGGCGATGATATTGCTGATGCTGCCGCTTCCGAGCTTACCGATGATCAGCCTCTGGATTTAGCCGTCGATACGACTGCATTGCCAGTCCTGGAAAATTTAGTGGTTCCATCCGATCCGACGGCATCACCCTCATCGATATAATCGTTATGACAGTAAAGGACGATAGACGGCTGTGGGTAGCGATAGGTTTATCCTTTGTGATACACGCTGCTTTGCTATCAGTCCAATTTATCCCACCCACCGCAGTGACCTCTAAGCCGTTAGCTAGCGGGTTAGAAATAATTCTGGTCAATGCGCGTCATGAAAAAGCACCCGCCAAGGCCGACGCGCTGGCTCAAGCAAATTTGTCTGGCGGCGGTAATGCAGAACTTGGTCGTGCTCGTTCTCCATTACCTAATCTGCAGCAATCGGTAGAGGGTAACCATATAGAGACTCAGCGCAGAAAAATTGCCGAGTTAGAGCGTCAGCAGGAACGTATGTTTTCGCAGTTGTCCGCTCGCGCTAACGAGCGAATCAAAGTAACGGATAAGTCAGAAAAAAAATCGGTGAATGTTAATCCCTCGCCGCAAACTCTCGATAGCGTGGCGTTAGCCAGACGTGAAGCAGAAATCGCTCGTGCGATTGCAGATTACAACAAGCGTCCCTTAAAAACACAACTCACGCCAAGTACGCGTGAAGTGTCTTATGCAGTGTATTACACCGCGTTACAGAAGCAGATCGAGAAAACAGGAACAAACTATTTTCCTCAGCAAGATGGAAAAAAAATGTACGGCGATTTAATTGTGTACATTCCCGTATATCAAGATGGCCTGATTTATGAAAAAGAAGGCGGGCCGCGCATAGAAAAAACATCAGGAAATCGTATGCTTGATCAAGCCGCGCTGGCTATAGTTCGTCGGGCCGCACCCTTTGGACGTTTTCCTCAAGGGGCTATTGGTGATGGCAAGACCCACGTATGGGAAATTATTACGCGCTTTCGTTTTACGCGTGATGAAGTTCTGGAAACCAGTGCACCCGGGGAGTAAGCCTTGAACTTAGCCGACCGTTACGCAGTGATAGGTAATCCCATAGCGCACAGCAAATCGCCGCAGATACACGCGCGTTTTGCAGAGCATACTGGCCAGGCGGTACAGTACGAACGCTTACTTGCGCCACTCGATGGTTTTGATCAGACATTGAAATTATTTATCGCCTCTGGTGGACGTGGTGCCAATGTCACCGTACCGTTTAAGCTAGAAGCATTTCGTGCCGCGACTGAATTAAGTTCACGGGCGCGCGCTGCTGGAGCAGTCAACACATTGCGTTTTCAAGAGGGCGTAATTTTTGGCGACAACACCGATGGTGTAGGTCTGGCGCGCGACATTGTTCACAATGCTAAAAAAGAGATACAAGGTCAGCGACTACTGTTGTTGGGCGCAGGCGGAGCTGCGCGCGGCGTTATTGAGGCGTTGATGGCTCAGAACCCATCACAACTGGTCATTGCAAACAGAACACCCGAGCGAGCTCATGAACTGGTGCAGCAGTTTTCTAGTGATACCTCACGTGTTCTGCAGGCCAGCAGCTTTTCAGATTTGGAGAGCAGCTTCGATATGGTAATTAACGCCACTTCGGCTAGCTTGGCGTCTGAACTTCCTGCTATACCTTCCTCCGTTTTTAAGTCACAGACTTTTGCGTATGACATGATGTATTCGGCCAGCCCAACCTTGTTCATGCAAATGGCAACGAGCCATGGAGCGATAACTCGTGATGGTTTAGGAATGTTGGTTGAGCAGGCGGCTGAATCATTTTTTGTCTGGCGAGGAGTGCGACCACAGACGGCTTCTGTTTATCAATGGCTCAGAACGCAGCTATGAAACTGCGACGTAAGATCATTTTCTGGCTAGTCGTTTTGCCGCTGGCTTTTGTGCTGCTGCTTCAGGGTTGGTATCTGCTGCATATTTGTTGGTGGGTCAATCACAATCCTGCTTCAACTGCGTTCATGCGTACTCAGCTGGAAAAGCTACAGGAAAAAAATCCGAAAGCAAAATTGCAGCACACATGGGTTCCTTACAATCGCATTTCGGTGCATTTAAAGCGCGCCATTATTGCTGCAGAAGATGCCAACTTTTCTGAACACGATGGTGTGGATTGGGAAGCTTTGCAAAGAGCTTACGAAAAAAATGCAAAGAAGGGCAAAGTTGTATCGGGTGGTTCTACCATTACTCAGCAATTGGCCAAAAATTTATTCCTGTCTGGTCAGCGCAGTTATTTGCGTAAAGCCGAAGAAATGGCCATTACGTTCATGCTGGAAATGGTTATGGACAAGCGCCGTATATTTGAAATCTATCTGAATGTGATTGAACTCGGGTCGGGTGTCTATGGTGCTGAGGCAGGAGCTCAACGTTATTTTGGCGTGCCAGCCTCGGCGCTGGGCCCGGCAGAGGCAGCGCGCCTGGCGGTGATGTTGCCCAACCCGCGATACTACGGAAAACATATGGATTCAAATTATCTTGCCCGTCGCAGTGCGCTGATTATGCAGCGCATGACGAGTTCCGATCTGCCCTGAGCCTCAGGTTATTTGCTTAAAATTTTGTGATTGTCGAATCGCAGAGTGTGCCCAGCATAGCAAGTTCTGATACTTAGTCAGCACCATTGAGCTGCACGGATCTAAATAAACAACCTGTCCGGCCATCCTAAACTTGCCTCCGCTGCCCGATCTCAGTAAACTCGCGGGGTTTAGAACAACGGAGATTCTCGTTGGGCAGTTCCACTTCATTTCACCGACCGTCATGCGACGGGCTCGCCGCAAGTTAAGGTGCACATCATGCGCCGCTGCCGGGCTCCGGTGAGCAGGCGCGCATAGGCTTAACAGCCGCGTTTCCTGGTTTTATTTTGCAGACGGCCACTGCGTCATGGCCGTCATTGTCGTGTTCTACGCGGCTGGGAGAACTCATGATTAACGTATTCGTATTGCAAAACGGCCGACTGAGTCAGGCCAACATCGAGACCCGCGAGGACTTGGAAAAGACGTCCCCTATCTGGGTCGACTTAACGGATCCTAGTGATGAGGAACGCGATTGGGTTCGTCAAATCTATGGCGTGACCCTTCCGGATGAAGATGAAGTCAAAGATATCGAAGCCTCCGCTCGTTACTACGAAGCCGACAATGGAGATCTGCATTTACGTTCGGACTTTTTGCTGGAAGAAGATGAAGGTGAATCACGCGTAGTTACTGTGGCCTTTATTTTGGCGCGCGATTTATTGTTCTCCGTGCATAACGATGATCTTCCTGTGTTTCGTTTAGTACGTTTGCGTGCGCGTTCCCGTCCCGGTTCTATAGGCGACTTTAAAGATGTCTTGCTCGATCTGTATGCAACCGACGTAGAATATTCAGCCGATGCGTTAGAGGGAATTTATTTAAATTTAGAAGAAGTCAGCCGTAGCGTGCTGCAAAAAGAATTTAGTGATCAGGACGCAGCAGAATCGTTGAGCGCTATGGCTCGCGAGGAAGATTTGAACGGTCGTATACGTCGCAACATGATGGACACGCGTCGCGCCGTGAGTTTTTTAATGCGTGGTCGATTACTTAATTCAGAGCAGTTTGATGATGCGCGTCAGATTTTGCGTGATATCGAATCACTCGACGGCCATACCGCATTTTTATTCGACAAAATTAACTTCCTGATGGATGCAACCGTTGGTTTCATCAACATCAATCAAAATAAAATCATCAAGATTTTTTCAGTGGCCTCAGTGGCTTTCTTGCCGCCTACGCTCATCGCTAGCATCTATGGAATGAACTTCCGCATCCTGCCAGAATTGGATTGGTCGTTAGGCTATCCGCTGGCGCTGGCGCTGATGTTAATTAGTGCCGTAACTCCATTTTGGTATTTCCGTCGGCGCGGCTGGTTGAAATAATAGTGCGACTCGTTATCGCACTATTATTTCGAACACAAACTACTTAATTATTTTGGCAAACGCTTTGTTTGCTGCTGCCAGCGTTTGATCTATGACGGAGTCATCGTGCGCTGCTGATACAAAACCTGCTTCAAATGCAGACGGCGCAAGATAAACACCTTCATCCAGCATGGCATGGAAAAAGTGATTGAATAATTCTTTATTGCTGGACATGATCTCAGCATAATTTGTAGGAATTTTTTCGTTGAAATAAATGCCGAACATACCCCCAACAGAATTTCCACAAAATGCGATGCCGTGGTTAGAAGCGAGTGCAGTCAACCCGTCAATTAATTTTTTAGTTTGCTTGCCCAGCGATTCAAAAAAGCCTGGCGTTTGTATGATCTTAAGAGTGGTCATGCCTGCTGCTACGGCTACCGGATTACCGGAGAGTGTTCCTGCCTGATACACCGAACCTAGTGGAGCAAGATGCTTCATTAAATCTGCTCGTCCACCAAAAGCTGCCACAGGTAAACCGCCGCCTATAACTTTTCCGAGTACTGTCATGTCGGGCTGTATTCCATACAACGACTGCGCTCCACCCAGAGCAACACGGAAGCCAGACATCACCTCATCGAACAATAATAACGAACCGTATTGAGTACACAGGTCGCGCATGGTTTGTAAAAATTCTTGCGTCGCTGGCAGTAAATTCATATTGCCTGCTACCGGCTCAACTATGACCGCCGCAATCTCACTTCCCAATTTTTTGAACGTTTCGACTAATTGAGCAGGGTCGTTGTAGTCAAGAACGAGTGTGTGTTTGGCAAAATCCTCAGGCACACCGGCCGAGGTGGGATTACCAAAGGTTAGCAAACCACTGCCTGCCTTCACCAGCATGGAGTCTGCATGGCCGTGGTAACACCCTTCAAATTTAATGACTTTGTCGCGACCCGTCGCGCCGCGCGCCAGACGCAATGCACTCATTGCTGCTTCGGTACCCGATGACACCAGCCGCACTTGCTCAATAGAGGGAACAATGCGGCAGATAGCTTCAGCCATCAAGATTTCACCCTCAGTGGGAGCGCCAAATGACAGCCCGCGCGCAGCAGCAGCTTGAACGGCTTTGACTACCTCGGGATGTGCGTGACCGACGATCGCTGGTCCCCATGAGCCGATATAGTCTATGTAAGGTTTGTCGTCAGCATCCCAAAACCGCGCGCCTTCTGCGCGTGTAATAAATCTGGGTGTACCGCCCACCGATTTAAATGCGCGTACTGGCGAGTTCACGCCGCCGGGCGTGCTGAGCTGCGCGCGCGCAAACAAGGTTTCATTATTGGACACGTCGTCTCCCTTAGTGTTATTTAAAGCTTCGCAGATTGAAGCTCGTTAGTTGCTTTTAATTAGTTTATTTCAGATGCAGGCGGATCTATATCCGCATCGCGCGCCCAGAAAAAACGATCAGGTACTAACTTGCCCATTCCTAGTCGTTGCGCATGCGTTAAGGCAGCATTGGTAAATTCTTCTGCTTCGGAGACTGCTTCCGGTACATCAAGACCATTGGCCAGCATAGCTGCCATGGTGGCGGACAAGGTATTACCCGCACCAACAAAAGGGCCGGGAAGTCGAGGCCAACTGCCTTTACGCACCAAGCCATCTTCAGAGAAAAGTAAATTGGTCACCTCATGTGCCTCACCAGGGGCGCCGGTGACAAACAGGTATTCACATCCAAACTCTATGAGTTGTAGTGCATCCGTTTCTATCAGGGTGTCTGAGCTGGGTTCACGCCAAGTCTCAGCAAGTCGTGACAGCTCATCGACAGATACTTGCAGCAACGTCGTTTGAGGTATCAATAACTCGCGCATGGCCATTAATACTTCCTCGCTGGCGTCCTGATCAGGCAGCATGGTCGTGAACGGATCGAGGATGAGAGGTATGTCGGGGTAATCAGAAACGATCTCTGCAATAACAGAAACAATCTCCACATTGCCCATATAGCCTATCTTAAACGCAGAAACTGGCATGTCTTCCAGCAAAACCCTGGCCTGATCCGCAACCCAGTCAGGATCGAAAGATTGCAAATCTTCAGTACCGGTTGTGTCCGAGATCGACAAGGCGGTAATAACAGACAAACCATGGCATCCCATCGCGGCGAATGACGCCAGGTCTGCTTGTATGCCTGTTGCTCCGACTGGATCGGCCACCCCGAAGGTTAGAACTAGCGGAGAAGTTTGGTTTTGCACAAGGAAAAGATTAATATAGAAGGCCAAGTATTTTACTTTAAGGGCTGTGCCGTGAGCGATAAAGAGAGTAACCAAGAATTCAAGACGTGGATGTGCCTCATTTGTGGCTGGGTTTACGATGAAGCTGCAGGTTTGCCAGAGGAGGGAATAGCGCCAGGCACTCGCTGGGAGCAAGTCCCTATGAATTGGACATGCCCTGAGTGTGGTGCACGTAAAGAAGATTTCGAGATGGTTACGATTTAATCTCTGCAAGCGATACGCCACCTTTGTTACTCGGGGTGGCGTGACCTCAATCCCATGATATTTGTCGCCAAAACACCCATAATGAAATAATTTCTTTTGCTAATAGATTAAGTAGTTACCTTTTTTGTTACAGTCACGCCAGTTCCGAAATAGCTAGCATCGGGTGGCGCAATGACTGAATCAGCAGCGCAAATAAAATCAGGACGCGATGTCCTGGTCGTTGACGACAGCAGCACAATACGTCGATCAGCAGAAATCTTTCTTACTCAGGCGGGCTACTCTGTACGTCTGGCAGAGGACGGCTTCGAGGCTTTATCGAGTATCGTTCAGCACGCGCCAGCGCTTATTTTTTGCGACATCCTCATGCCCAGGCTAGACGGCTATCAGACCTGCAGTCTGATACGCGGCAGCGAGCAATTTCACCATATCCCAGTTGTATT
>JAULVH010000065.1:0-17112 GCA_032111105.1 Burkholderiaceae bacterium
ATTATTTTTCCGTTGACTCTGGTTCGACTTGCTCGTAGCGAGCAAGCCTTCACAGTAACCCTCGCTTTATGCAAATTAAATCTTAGAAAGCGCTCAGCGGGAAGCGGGCCGCCAGTTTTATTTAGGTAGTCTGGTATCAGTTCAATTCGGTTAGCATAGATTCGACCTGCCTCTCGTCCACATACCGCAAACCTATCTTTATATCCGCCATACCACTGCCAGTCTGGAATGATGAGCTTGGTTGATGCAGAAGCTAACTGTTTTGCGATTACGTTTGCGAAATTATCGTGATAGGTGAGATCTGGTCTTACTAATACCATCACATCTGGCTGCCAGGTATCAATCATCCGTCCTACGTGTTGTAGCGAATGAAGTTGGTGAATTAGATTTGCCAGCGACTTACCTTCATCATGAAATGCGTCCCCGTGCGAGAGTATCCACTCATAATTTTCTGTAATCAGGCAGTTACCAGGTTGCTCTAATTCGACCTCGTCGCAATTTAATAATTGATACTCATTGGGGTCTAGTGATTGGTGTTCGTTGCTGCGTGGATTATTGATATGTTCTTGTTGGTATAAATGCGCGAAAAGACGAGTTTCGCCCAGTTTACGGGCTGGTTCTACGATATTTTCTTGTATGGAGGGCAGGGTCCATTTCAGTGAGCGAGTAATGCCAAAAAAACCTATAGCGATACGCGGGCGAACAGGCTGCTTATCGTTGTTCGCCATTCGTCCTGCCATAAATATCTTCTAATCGGACGATATCATCCTCACCTAAATAACTACCTGATTGCACCTCAATTAATTCCAGCCATTCTTTGCCTGGATTTTCTAGCATGTGCTTTTCACCCAGCGGTATGTAGACGGACTGGTTGGCTGTGACTAGCTGCGTTTTTTCGCCTATGAGTATTTTTGCAGTACCTGCTACGACGACCCAATGCTCGGCGCGGTGATGATGGTATTGCAATGAGAGCTTGCCGCCGGGCTTAACGCGTATATTTTTCACCTGATAGTTTTTCCCACTACCCAGGGAGTCAAACGATCCCCAGGGCCGGAATACTTCACGATGCAAATCTGTTTCAGTACGTTTTTTCTCAGCCAGTGTATTGACGATTTTCTTTACATCTTGGGCGGCGTTTTTATCAGCCACCAAAATAGCATCTGAGGTTTCGATGACGATAAGGTCTTTGACGCCTAATAAAGTCACCAAGCGATAATCTGCATGAACATAACAGTCGCTGGAATCGTGTGCAATCACATCACCCCGCAGCGCATTACCATCGGCATCTTTGGGTAACACTTGCCAGACAGCCGACCATGCGCCTACATCATTCCAGCCTGCATCTAGCGTGACCATGGCGGCTTTATCCGTTTTTTCCATCACAGCATAGTCAACAGAATCTGATGGGCAAGCCGTCATGGCCTTTTCATCGAGGCGGATGAAATCAAGATCGACGTGTGCGTGCGTGTAGGCTAGTTGGCATTGTTTGAGCATCTCTGGCTGATATTTAGCCAAGGCTTCTAAATAAACTGAGGCTTTAAACATGAACATGCCACTGTTCCAAAAATACTCACCTGAAGCGACATATTTTTCGGCAGTAGGTCCGTCAGGTTTTTCTACAAATTGAGCGACTTCATTAACACCATCAATAGCCGTTGGTTTACCTACCTTTAAATAGCCATAGCCTGTTTCAGCTTGCGTAGGAAGTATGCCAAACGTCACTAACTTGCCTTGATCTGCGGCTTGCGCTGCGAGCACGGCGGTATCTTTGAAGGCTTCTGGCTTAGTAAAGATATGGTCGGATGGCAGAACTAGCAGTACGGGATCGTGGCCCGCTTTGAGAGCATGGAAGGCAGCTACTGCAATAGCAGGTGCGGTATTACGACCAAATGGTTCAAGCAAAATAGCATCAGGTGGTACACCCGCTTCACGACACTGTTCTGCTACTAAAAAACGGTGTTCCTGATTGGATACGATAAGGGGAGCTTGAATTCCCGGTACGTCATGGAGCCGTTGCAGTGTGAGCTGAAACAGCGAGAGTTCTTCTGTTACGCCAAGAAATTGTTTGGGCCGTTTGGCGCGTGACAAGGGCCACAAGCGTGAACCACTGCCACCAGAGAGTATGACGGGGATAATAGATATGTTCATAGTTTATTCAGCTTGCAGCACAGCACGGTAAACATCGGCTATACCTTGAGCTTCTTTCTCAATTGAAAATTCGGCAGTCACACGGGCGCGACCAGCGCGTCCCATCAGTTCAATAGTACTAACATCTGTCATCAATTTTTTAACAGCATCTGCAAGTGCATTAACATCATCGGTAGGTATTAGCTCACCGGTTTTTCCGGATTCTACGATGTATTCAAATGCACCTGTACGGCTGGCCACCACCGCGCAACCGCTAGCCATGGCTTCCAGGGGAGTAATGCCGAAAGGCTCATACCGCGGGCAGGCCACCATAATAGAAACATTTTGATACCAACCCGGAATCTGATCGGCTGTCAGGTTACCTAAAAAAATAATACGCTTGTCCAACCCTGCGGCGCGTATTTTCTCATCCATTGTTTGTTTGTAGTTATCTTCTGCGGCCAGAGCTTGACCGGTAATAATGGCGGTGAAGTCGGGATAGTCAGGTAAGACCTTGATCATCGCATCTACAAAAATATCGGTGCCTTTAGCAGGTCGTATGCGCCCAAACAGTCCTATGCCGAATTTGCCTGGTAAACCCGTGCTCTGCCACGCTGTTGATTTATTTTCTGGCGGTGTGAAACGCGCTAAATTAGCACCATGAAATACCACCTTGGTGGTATTTGGGACAAAGCTCGCTGCCTCGGGGGTGGTGGCGATCACGCCATTCATTTTGCTGATTAACCAACGTGGAAACCAGGAGTGTCTGTGTTTAGCTGCTGAGGTAAATACCAATTTAATCGGAAAACGAAATACATCGCGCACAAAAATCGCCAGCATCATTTCCGGATCACGCCGCACATGCCAAATGCGAGGCTGGCCATTCGGAAGTTTTTTTCGCGATAACCAGATGGCCTGCCAAACCGAAAGATAGTGAAAATTATCCGTGTAACTCGATTTGGCAATCTGCGCACCGGGTAGGTCTACACCTACAAAACCGATTTCCCACTCGCTTGCCTGAACAGGCATCAACGCATTGATCGTGCCAGAAACGCCTGTGTAGCGTTTCTTCATGTTGGTAATAATGACGTTCGGATTCATTACATCAAAATAATGTCGTATTGTTCTTGATGATACGTAGTCTCGACTTGCAATGAAATAGGCTTGCCTATGAAATCACCCAGCATGGCTAAATGTTGCGATTCTTCTTCGAGAAACATATCAATCACCAACTGCGAAGCCATAATACGAAATTCGCGTGGATTGAACTGTTTGGCTTCACGGAGTAATTCGCGCAGGATATCGTAGGCGATGGTGCGCGGTGTTTTCACCAACCCTTTGCCCATGCAGGCCGGGCAGGGCTCGCAAAGGATATTGGCCAATGATTCGCGGGTACGTTTACGTGTAAGTTCTACTAAGCCTAGTGCTGAAAAATCAGAGACAGTGGTTTTAGTACGGTCACGCGCTAATGATTTATGGAGTTCGGACAGCACAGCCGTCTGATGTTCGATATTTTCCATATCGATGAAATCGAGAATGATAATTCCACCCAGATTTCTTAGTCGGAGTTGTCGTGCAATCGAATGCGCTGCTTCTAAGTTGGTTTTAAAAATAGTGTCATCGAAATTACGACCAGTCACATAACTACCAGTATTGACATCGATAGTCGTCATGGCTTCGGTTTGTTCAATTACAAGATAGCCGCCAGATTTCAGATCAACGCGACGACCTAGTGCGCGTTCTATTTCTTCTTCTACTGCATAGAGATCAAATAATGGCCGCTCGCCCGTGTAGTGAGTAAGTTTTGGCAGCACTGACGGCGTGTAATTTTGTGAAAACTCGGTGAGCTTTTGAAAATTTTCGCGTGAATCAATTTGTATAGTGGCGGTATCTTCACTGACAAAATCACGTAATACGCGCTGAGCAAGACTTAAGTCTTGATACAACAAGGCGGGTGCGGGGTTGCGCTTACTTTCTTTTAAGATGTGATCCCAAGTAGTACGAAGATAGGCAACATCCATAGCCAAATCAGGTTCACTCGCATCCTCTGCCATGGTGCGTATGATAAATCCACCGTGTTCGTCTGCAGGCATTAGCTTTTGTAAACGTTCACGCAGAACTTCGCGTTCTGCTTCACTTTCTATGCGTTGCGAAATACCGATGTGCGGATCCTGAGGCAAATAAACCAGCATGCGACCAGCGATAGAAATTTGCGTAGAAAGTCGCGCACCTTTAGTACCAATAGGATCTTTTACTACTTGTACTAAGAGCGATTGTCCGTCGAATAATATTTTTTCTATGGGTGTAAGTGTCGTGCTGGCACTGGTATTGGTACCTGTTGGTGTGCGCGCTTCCCAGATGTCAGCTACATGCAAGAAGGCAGCTCGCTCAAGTCCTATGTCAATAAAGGCCGATTGCATGCCAGGTAGTACACGGGCTACTTTGCCTAAATAGATATTGCCTGCACGGCCGCGTGACGCCGTACGCTCTATGTGTAATTCTTGCACCGCGCCCTGCTGCAAAAGAGCCACGCGGGTTTCTTGGGGAGTGATGTTAACTAAAAGATCTTCGCTCATAAAAGTTTTATACCTGCCTGTATCAGTAAGCGTGAAGTCTCAAAAATAGGTAATCCCATAATGCCCGAGTAACTGCCGTGTATGCGTTCGATAAATTGCGCCGCTTGTCCTTGTACTGCATAACTACCGGCTTTGTCGTAGGGCTCGGCCAGCGCGCAATACGATCGTAATGTCGCTTCTGATAAATCAGTGAAGCTAACTTCCGAGCGCTGCAGTGCTTCGTTTAACTCACCATTGGTAATCACTGCTACCGCTGTTAGTACCTGGTGGGTGCGGCCCGACAAAGAGCGCAGCATGCGCATAGCTTCGTCCGTGTTTGCGGGCTTGCCTAAAATGTTTCCATCGAGTGTAACGGTTGTGTCCGCGGCTAATACAGGACGTAGCGGCAGCTTACGCCACAGCACTGCGTTCCATCCACTGTGTGCTTTTTCGCGAGCGATACGCGAGACATAGTCTTCGGGCGCTTCGCCCGGAAGAACAACTTCCGATACTGCGCCATGCCGGCCAGCTTCGTCGCGCAGCATCAGCAATTCAAAATCGACACCAATTTGTCGCAGTAGCTCGCGCCGGCGCGGGCTCTTAGAGGCAAGATAAATTTTTTGATCGGCCATGGCCATACAAATTTTCCTGATATTCCCGTACGTCGTTAAACGATAGCGGTTAACAACCTGTTAAAGCGATGCTCGATGGTACGGATGATTTTTTGTGATGGACCAGGCACGATACAGCTGCTCGGCGAGCAGCACTCTGACGAGTCCGTGAGGTAGCGTTAGGCTGGACACACGCATGAGCATGTCAGCGTTCTTTTTGAAGTCCACGTCCAGTCCATCGGCGCCTCCGATAACGAATGTAACATCTCGCCCATGCTGTTGCCATTGAGTTAAGTGCTGGGACAATTGCATAGTCGTTGGATCGCTGCCATGTTCATCCAGCGCGACCAGAAAACCACCCTTGGGCAACACGGCCTCTATACGCAGTTTTTCTTGTGCCATGACAGTTTCCGCATTACGCCCCGACGAGCGATCGACGGGTTTAATTTCTTTTAGCACCAGACGACACTCCGGCGGCATGCGCTTTGCGTACTCCTGAAACCCTGCATCTATCCAGGCAGGCATCTTGTGTCCAACAGCTGCAACAATGAGTTGCATGGTGTCACACGCACATCAGCGCGAGGCTGATTTTTTAGCGGCCTTCTTTGCAGGAGGCTGTGCTCTTTTTGCGGGCGCTTTGGTTGTTTTCTTGCTGACTATTTTTTTGATGGGTGTTTTGACGGGTGTTCTGCTAATTGGCTTTTTAGCAGGCGCTTTTTTTGCCGCGGTTGTAGACGCAGTTTTAGACACCGGCTTGCGCGTGCTCTTGGCTGCAGTTTTTGCGGTGGCTGATCTTACAGGTGCCGATCGTGTAGCTGCTGTTTTTGCAGGCGCTGATCGTTTAGACGACGATTTAGCAGGTGCAGATTTAGCTGGAGCTGACCTGGTAGCTGTTTTTTTCGCAGGTGCTTTTTTGGTTTCTGCTACCGGTGCTTTTTCTTCCGATGCACGTGCAAGGCCAGTCGATCGTTTAGCAGCGCCAAATTTCACTTCTTTGTCGCCCCAGAGTTCTTCCAGCCGGTAGTAAGCGCGAATCGCAGGCTGCATGATGTGAACCACCATGTCGCCCAGATCGACCAAGACCCACTCGCCGGTGCCTTCACCTTCGATACTGATGATGTGCCCGCCAGCGGCTTTGACTTTGTCGCGCACCGAAGCGGCGAGCGCCTTGGTCTGGCGATTAGAAGTACCCGACGCGATCACGATGCGATCAAACATGCTGGTCAGGTGAGAGGTGTCGTATAAATGTATGTCTTGGGCTTTGATGTCTTCCAAAGCGTCGATGACAAGGGCTTGCAGTTTTTTGATATCCATTAAGTAGTCTGATAAAGATGATGATGTTGGGCGTAGTCTAGCACTGGCGTGGGTAGCAAGTCTCTGACTGGCTTACCTAATTTTAGTGACTCTCGTACCACGGTCGATGAGACATCCCACGCCAGGTTGTAAGCAATATGGCTAAGACCGCTCGCAGTTTGCCTTAGTTGAGAGGGGCTGGCCAAACGGCGGCTGATTTCTTGTGCTACCTCGCTATCCAGAGCGGCCTTGTCTAAAGCGTATCCTGGGCGGGCTGCGATACATAGATTCGTCAATCCAAATACCTGCCGCCATTCATGCCAGGTATGAAAATTAGTTAACTGATCGGCACCAATTACCCATACGAGTGATACATGCTCGCCCAGAGTACGTCGAAGTTCACGCAAGGTATCGACCGTGTAGCTCGGGCCTGGACGTTGAATTTCCTGGGTATCTATCTGAACCGGAACAGGCCAGTGACTAAAAGCCAGCTTGAGCATCGCTATTTTGTGCTCTGCGGGGGTTTGTATGCCCGCTTTTTGCCATGGCTGGCCGGCTGGGATTAAACGCAGCTCATCGGGATGCAGCAGAGTACAGTAATAATGTGCTAGACCGATATGGCCGGCGTGAACCGGATCGAAACTACCACCCAAGAGCAAAACACACGATTCGTTCACTGATTAATTACCCACGATCAGGCAGTGAGCCAGTCACGGTGAGGCAAAAAATCGGTGTACAGCTTGGCCTCAGGCGTGCCGGCCTCGGGTTTCCAGTCGTAGCGCCATTTCACTATCGGTGGCAGCGACATTAATATGGATTCTGTTCGTCCACCGGATTGCAATCCAAACAGTGTGCCTCGGTCAAATACCAGATTAAATTCTACATAGCGTCCACGACGATACGCTTGGAAATCACGCTCGCGTTCACCATAGGGCATATCTTTGCGACGTTCAAGGATAGGTAAGTAAGCATCAATAAAATGATTGCCTACACTTTGCGTCATCGCGAAACTTTGATCGAAGCCCGGGGCATTGAAATCATCAAAAAATATACCACCCACACCGCGCGCCTCTTTGCGATGCTTGAGATAAAAATAGTTGTCACACCACTGCTTAAACTGCGGATGCAAGTCGCTACCGAAAGGCGTTAGAGCATCGTGGCAGGTCTGATGAAAATGTTTGGCGTCTTCGGTAAAGCCATAGTAAGGGGTGAGATCCATGCCGCCACCAAACCACCACACAGGATTATTGTTAGGGCCTGTCGTGGTAAAAAAACGCACATTCATATGCACGGTTGGGGCATACGGATTACGTGGATGAAAAACCAGCGATACACCCATGGCTTCCCAGGGATGTCCGGCAACTTCGGGACGGTTAGCTGCAGCTGAGGGCGGCAAGCTATTACCTGTGACATGAGAAAAACCTACGCCGCCACGCTCGAGCACATGGCCTTCTTCAATCAGCCGCGAAATACCACCGCCACCTTCAGGGCGATCCCAACTGTCTTTAATAAACGTACCGCCATCGACGGATTCAATTGCAGTAACGATATTCGTCTGCAATGACAACAGCCATGTTTTTACGGCATCAATAGTGGGTGCGCTCAAGGTTTCCCCCGTGATTGGTAATTAGCGTAAATTTATAAACGCCGCATGGCGCGCCAGCCTATGTCGCGCCGATACTGCATGCCATCAAACTGAATTTTGTCAGCAGCGTCATAGGCGACTTTGTGAGCAACGCGAACAGTGCCACCTAATCCCACCACGCACAGAACGCGGCCGCCTGCGGTTTTGAGTTGATTGTTTTCCATCACAGTGCCGGCATGAAATGTCACGCTGTCGGCAGTTTCATCAGGTATGCCTTTGATGACATCACCTTTGCGTGGTGATTCAGGATAATTGGCCGCAGCAATCACTACACCTAAGGCGGTGCGTCTGTCCCACTCAAGTTCGATTTGATCGAGCGTTCCTTCAACAGCGTGCTCCATAACTTTGACCAGATCAGTCTTGAGTCGCACCATGATAGGTTGAGTTTCTGGGTCACCCATGCGGCAATTGAATTCCAGCGTTTTTGGATTGCCGTTGGCATCGATCATTAAGCCAGCGTACAAAAAGCCCGTATAAGGAATGCCATCTTTTGCCATGCCATGAACGGTGGGCAAAATAATTTCACGCATTACGCGCGCATGCAATTGAGGTGTAACGATAGGCGCAGGTGAATAAGCACCCATGCCGCCCGTATTAGGGCCTTCGTCGTTATCAAGTAAGCGTTTGTGATCTTGGCTGGTTGCTAAGGGAAGAATATTTTTTCCATCAACCATCACAATGAAACTAGCTTCTTCACCTTCAAGAAATTCTTCGATCACTACGCGCGCGCCAGCATCACCCAAGCGATTGTCAGACAACATCATGTCAACCGCTTCATGCGCCTGTGCCAGCGTCGTAGCAACCACAACACCTTTGCCAGCGGCAAGTCCATCGGCTTTGATAACGATAGGAGCGCCTTGCTGATCGATGTACTCGTGGGCTGCCTTGGCATCAGAAAACGTTTGATAGGCCGCCGTAGGAATGCCGTGCCGTTTCATAAAGGATTTGGCGAAATCTTTAGAGCTCTCTAGCTGCGCTGCTTTTTTCGTTGGGCCAAAAATTTTCAGGCCGCGATCGCGAAATATATCGACGATACCAGCAGCCAGTGGTCCTTCCGGGCCAACGACGGTTAATGCGATGTGCTCTTGTTGTGCATAGTCTGCCAACTGAACTGGATCGGTGATAAAGATATTTTTCAGACGGTCGTCCAGCGCCGTGCCGCCATTGCCGGGGGCAACCATTACCACTTGTATATTTTGCGATTGCGCCAGCTTCCACGCCAGCGCATGTTCACGACCACCAGAACCAACTACCAAAATTTTCATGAGAAATCAGACCAGTTATTTGACCAGCCGGCGGTAGCGGGCTGGCACAGTTGTAAGGAATAGGTAGTACTTTTAAATGCGTTGGGCATCAACGCTTACGATTCAATAATGGCATTGGTGTACACCTCTTGCACATCGTCGAGATTTTCTAGTGCATCCAATAGTTTTTGCATCTTGATGGCATCATCGCCAGCGAGCTCAGTGTGCGTTGAAGGTTTCATAGTCACTTCAGCTACTTCGGCATTAAATCCTGCTTTAGCGAGAGCTTCACGGATCGCAGAAAACTGATACGCATCGCAGACCACTTCAAAGCCACCTTCATCATCGGCAATCACGTCTTCTGCACCGGCTTCTAAAGCAGCTTCCATCAGCGCATCTTCATTCGTGCCCGGTGCAAACATCAACTGTCCGCAGTGCCGAAACAGGAAAGCTACCGAACCCTCTGCGCCCATATTGCCGCCAAACTTAGAAAAGGCATGGCGCACTTCAGCGACAGTACGTACACGATTGTCAGTCAGGCAATCAACCAGAATGGCCGCACCATTAAGGCCATAGCCTTCGTAGCGAATTTCTTCGTAATTGGCGCCTTCCAGGCCACCGGTTCCGCGTTGAATTGCCCGTGTGACGTTATCTTTGGGCATATTCGCATCAGCGGCTTTGTCGACTGCGAGCCGTAAGCGCGGGTTGCTGGCGATGTCGCCGCCGCCCATACGAGCTCCGACGGTGATTTCTTTAATTAATCGGGTCCATACCTTGCCACGTTTGGCGTCTGAAGCCGCCTTTTTGTGTTTGATATTGGCCCACTTGCTATGTCCTGCCATTGTTGGTGATTTCCAGAGTTGTTGAGCTGGCCTGAAGGAGTAAGCACGATACGCAGGATTCGTGTAATTCTTGACCCCGCTAAAGGCGCTTTTGTCCCAGTACAGGCGGGTGCAAATAGGATGCGAATTTTAACACAGCGCCCTCTGTGCTCGACTCAAAAACAGGGTGTTCGTCAATAGCGAAGTAATCGATCAAGCGCACGATTAAAATCAAACTGAGCAATGTAATCTTGCGGTAATCACTAACTTCTCACTATCTATGCAGGCTACCCCTACGACAGAACAGTCGGTTATTTCAGCACGTCGCTTGTTTTTGACGGGACTGGCATTAGCTATTACTGGCTCGATTTTGTTTTCTGCAAAGGGTGTGGTGGTCAAGCTGCACTACCGTCATCAGGTCGATGCGATGACAGTGTTAGCCCTGCGGATGCTATTTTCACTTCCTTTTTTTGCCGCCATCGCCTGGATACAAATGCGGCGCTTGCCGGTGTTGTCCGTCCATGATCGCTGGCGCATCGTTTTGCTGGGCTTAATTGGCTACTATTTATCAAGCTATCTGGACTTTATAGGCTTGAGGTATATTTCTGCAGGCCTTGAGCGCTTGATTTTGTTTCTGACCCCCTCGTTTGTTCTGCTGATGTCAGTATTTTTGCTCAAAAAGAGGGTAAGCCGAACAGAATGGCTGGCGCTGGGTATTTGCTACGGCGGCACCGTATTAGTATTTCTGCATGATGCCGCCAGGAGTGGCTCGGATGTATGGTTAGGCGGGGCTTTCGTGCTGGGTAGTGCAGTGTTTTACGGACTGTACTTGCTGTTTTCAGGTGAATTGGTGCAGCGGGTGGGTACCATCAGGCTGGTGGCTTATGTCATGTGTGTATCAGCAGCGGCATCTGTAGGGCAGTTTTTGTTGTTGCGACCTTTGCAGACACTGATGCAACCTGTAGCGATATATCAATTGTCACTAATGAATGCTATTTTTTGTACAGTGCTGCCCGTATTTATCACCATGATGGCGATTGCACGCGTAGGTGCACCCGTTGCCTCGCTTGCCGGAATGATAGGCCCGGTCTCTACCTTGTTTCTCGCAGCGTGGATATTGGACGAACCTATTACAGCCATACAATTAGTAGGTACTGCGTTGGTGTTGTCGGGTATTTATTTGCTCTCTACAAAAAAATCTTGAGCATGTGTTTTTAGTATATTCAATAGAACTTAATTTGCCGTCACGGCAAGTGCAGATACGACACCAGATAAAAATATAACGAAGGAGATGAGTCATGGATTTGGGTATCGCAGGTAAGCACGCTTTAGTGTGCGGGGCAAGTAAGGGTCTGGGTCGCGGTTGTGCAGAGGCGCTAGCCCATGAAGGCGTCCATGTAACGTTGGTTGCACGCAATGCAGAGGCATTAGAAGCCACTGCCAATGACATTCGCAAAAGCGTCGGTGATCATGTGAAGGTGTCTACCGTAGCCACAGACATCACCACCGCGAAGGGGCGTGCAGATGCGTTGGCCGTATGCCCGAATCCAGACATACTCATTACTAATGCAGGTGGTCCACCAACGGGTGATTTTCGCAATTTCAATCGTGATCAATGGATAGCGGCGATTGACGCCAACATGCTTACACCTATCGAGTTAATCCGATCCACGCTCGACGGAATGATGGATAGAGGTTTTGGTCGCATCATTAACATTACCTCGAGTGCAGTAAAAGCACCGATAGATATTCTGGCTTTGTCCAATGGCGCACGCTCTGGCCTCACTGGATTCATAGCCGGGCTCTCCAGAACGACGCCGCATAAAAACGTCACCATCAATAATGTGTTGCCAGGACCTTTTGAGACAGATCGTTTGTGGTCAACCTTTGAGGCATCAGCAAAATCCACCGGCTTGCCTCTTGATGATTTGATTACCGCTCGTCGCAATGCTAATCCCGCCAAACGTTTTGGAACACCTGCAGAATTTGGCGCTGTTTGTGCATTTTTGTGCAGCGTTCATGCCAGCTACATGACAGGGCAAAATATTCTTTTAGATGGCGGTGCGTATCCCGGAACATTCTAATTTTTGTTGCGCCGCGCCTCAGTAACATGTTTACAAGGTGCGTAGCTCTCTACGAATTACTATGCAATTGTTAGCACCAGTTTCACTTATATTTATTTAGGAGTAATCATGGCAAAAGCGATTCAATGTTTTACTAATGGCGGCCCCGAGGTCATGGAATATGTCGATGTTGAAGTAGGTGAGCCAGGTGCTGGTGAGGCGCGTGTGCGTCAGCACGCCATAGGTTTAAATTACATTGATGTGTATTTCCGCACAGGCTTATATCCGCTGCCATTGCCTACAGGTTTGGGCATGGAAGGTGCGGGCGTTGTTGAAGCCGTTGGCCCTGATGTAAAACACGTCAAAGCAGGTGATCGTGTGGCTTATGCTGCGCGCCCACCAGGCTCATATGCCGATCTGCGAGTGATGCCTGCTGCGGGTCTGGTTAAATTACCTGACGCTATTAGCTTTGAAACCGCTGCTGCCATGATGTTGCAAGGTCTGACGGTACAGTATTTGTTTAACCGCACCTTTCCATTGAAAGGTGGTGAAACGATACTTTTTCATGCCGCTGCCGGTGGTGTTGGCTTAATTGCTTGTCAGTGGGCCAAAGCACTTGGCGTGACTATGATAGGCACGGTAGGTAGTGATGAAAAAGGTGCATTAGCTAAAGCCCATGGCTGCACTCACGTAATTAACTACAACACAGAAAATTTTGTTGAACGCGTCAAAGAAATCACCGGTGGTAAAGGTGTTCCCGTTGTCTATGATTCAATTGGTAAAGATACCTTTATACAATCGCTGGATTGCCTTGCGCCTTTGGGTATGATGGTCAGTTATGGTTCTGCATCGGGCCCCGTGCCGCCGTTTTCGCTCAATGAATTAGCTTCGCGTGGATCGCTATTTCTTACGCGGCCTTCATTGTTTAACTACGCAGCGCAGCGTAGCGATTTAGAAGCTATGGCGGCTGATCTTTTCCAGATGGTTGAGAGCGGTAAAGTAAAGATAGAAATTAATCAGCGTTATCCACTCAAAGATGCGAAACAAGCGCATAAAGATTTAGAGTCGCGTAAAACAACTGGATCCACTATTCTTTTACCTTAATTTTTTATCATGAACGATTTGCCAGACTTTGACGATAATCCCATGAAGCACCCTGAAGAACAGCCGGTGCTTTCAAGTCAAACGCCAAAGTTTGGCAGGTTGTTGCTAGTGCTTGTAGCTGCTATATTGCTACTGGCCTTCATCACCTGGGCATCGGTTGCTTACGTGACGTGATGTGACGTAATTTGATGTGACGTTACGTAACTTGCCTGACCTGATGCGCAGAGATGTAGTAAATAACGATAGACTGTTTTACTGCGCCGCTTTTAATTCGATTCGTTGAGGTACTCCGCTTTTTCCGGGAAATTCCACAAACAAACTCGATACCAGATAAGGCATCATCTTTGTGAGATTGCCTTGTTTATCCTCACTACGCACAGTGCCTTCATACAATGATTGCTTAGTGATTGCATCCGTAATGGTTAGCTTGAGTTCGTGATCAAACACTGTATAGCGATGTTCTAGTCGCTGAACTCTAGGCCGACCAACCCAGCCAGGACCATACAGTGACGGGCCATATCCAGGCCAGCTCGAGTAAGGATAATAAAATCCAGGGCCGTACCACGGCGTGCCATACCAAGAATCCACCAAGATCGTCTCAATGACACGCATTTCACGCGCATGGACAGAAGTCTTGAAACTAACCAGTAGTTGTGGCTGCTCTGCTACTAAAGCCTCACTCATTCCCAGCTTTTGTAATTCTGCGCTAATTAATTGCTCATAACGTTGGTTTTCCAGAGTCTGAGGCGATGCGTCGCCGATTACAAAACCAAAACTTTGAGCCGCAGGTGAGGTGGGCCATTGATGAAAAGCCGTGACTTCGCTACGTATGATGCTAGCGCAACCCGACAGCAGCCAGCAGCTGAATAAAATTATCAAATAGCGCATAGCGAATAATTCATCTTTACTATCACCCAGAAGATAGGATGGCCAGCTTGGGCAGAAAGAGCCACCGACTTGGTAAAATGCGTCTTTAAATGCATTTTCGCATCAACACCCTTCACTATACCGATAGTTAGACATGCGTACAGATACCGCAACCATTGTTCTTCGTGATAATTACACCCAACCAGCCTTTTGGGTAGAGCGTATCGACATGGGTTTTGATCTTGACCCAACAGCCACCCACGTTGCTGCGTTGAGTGTTCTACGGCGCAATCCTGCAAGCAAAGATAAAGATTTAGTGTTGCATGGCGAAGAAATAGAGTTGATTGCCTTGCGCATGAATGGCAAGGCCTTAAGCAAACGCCACTACCGCCTTGAACATGGAAAATTAATTATTCCAAATGCATCAGATGAAGTGATCTTGGAAATCGAAACACGCTTATGCCCAGAGACCAATACCTCACTCATGGGCTTGTATGTTTCAAATGATAATTTTTTCACCCAATGCGAAGCTGAGGGCTTTCGCAAAATTACCTTCTTCCCTGATCGTCCCGACGTGATGGCCAAATATCGCGTCATGCTGCGCGCTGATAAGAAAAAATATCCTGTACTGTTATCTAACGGCAATTTGATAGAAGAGGGTGATATTGGCGACGGACGTCACTATGCTCTGTGGGAAGATCCATTTACCAAACCCTCGTACCTATTTGCGCTGGTCGCAGGACGCTTGGTGTGTGAAGAACAAACCATACAACTCAAATCAGGCAAGCAAGCGCTTTTGCAGGTATGGGTTGAAGAAGGAAATCTTGACAAAACCTCGCACGCGATGCAATCGCTCATACGTAGCATACGGTGGGATGAAGAACGATACGGTTTGGAGCTCGATCTCGATCGCTTCATGATTGTGGCAGTCTCTGACTTCAACATGGGTGCGATGGAAAATAAAGGTTTAAATATTTTCAACACCAAATATGTATTAGCTAATTCACGTATCGCTACGGACGCGGACTACGCCAACATCGAAGCCGTTGTAGCGCATGAATATTTTCATAACTGGACAGGTAACCGAGTCACGTGTCGTGACTGGTTTCAGTTGTCGCTCAAAGAAGGCTTAACTGTCTTTCGTGATCAGGAATTTTCTGCCGATATGATGGGCAGCGAAAGCGGCAAAGTGGTAAAGCGTATAGAAGATGTGCGTGTGCTCAGACAAGCACAATTTCCAGAAGATGCAGGCCCTATGTCTCATCCGGTGCGGCCAGATTCGTATGTGGAAATCAATAATTTTTATACTTTAACCATTTACGAAAAAGGTGCTGAAGTCGTACGTATGCTGCAAACCTTGTTAGGGCGTGATGGTTTTCGCAAGGGCATGGATTTGTATTTTCAACGCCATGATGGTCAGGCAGTCACATGTGATGATTTTCGTGCGGCGATGGCCGATGCAAATGGCCGTGATCTTACGCAATTCGAACGCTGGTACAGCCAGGCTGGAACACCGCGCGTAACCGCTACAACGATTTATGATTCTGCAGCGCAGACTCTCACGCTCGAACTAGAGCAATTCTGCCCACCCACACCGGGTCAGCCTCTGAAGCAGCCCATGCACATTCCTGTGGCTGTAGGTCTGCTCAATGCAAACGGTGACGATGTACCTTTGCAACTAGAGAATGCAGGTGCTAGTGCACACCATGCACAAACGCTTCCTACGACCATCGTTCTTGAATTGACTCAATCGAAGCAGAGTTTTACCTTCGTTGGTGTTAAGCAGCCGCCGGTACCTTCGCTATTGCGTAATTTTTCTGCGCCGGTCGTGTTAGAAGCAAACTATAGCGATCAGCAACTGGCCTTTTTGTTAGCGCATGACAGTGACCCATTTAATCGTTGGGAAGCTGGTCAGCGCTTGGCAACACGTCGTTTACTGAGTTTGTGCGAACAAGGTGTGGGGCCCAATGTGGCTTATCCTGTGACTAGCCAAGATGAGTTGCTATCAGTAGCGATGGCAAAGTTATTACGTGATAAATCACTAGATGCTGCCTACCGCGATCTGGTGTTGACTTTGCCTTCTGAAGTAATGATTGCAGAACAAGTAAAGGTAATAGATCCTCAGGCTATTTACAACGCGCGCTGCGCATTGCGTAATTATCTGTCGCATGTGCTGCGTGCAGACTTGATTAATGCCTACAATGCAAATCACGCCACTGGAAGCTACAGCCCTGATGCAGCGTCTGCCGGGCGTCGTGCATTGCGCAACACGGCATTGGGCTATCTCGCAGAATTAAACGACAGTGCTGTTCATAAGTTAATGCAGGATCAGCTCGCTCAGGCCTCCAATATGACAGACCGCCTGGGGGCATTGTCGGTGATGAATAATCACCAGGCGCCGGGTACTCAAGACGCGTTGCAACGTTTTTATACTGATTTTGAAAATGAAGCACTAGTCATTGATAAATGGTTTAGCCTGCAAGCTTCAGCCCCTACTTCAGACACCCAGGCGATACGCAACCTGATGCAGCACCCGGCTTTTTCCATGACCAATCCCAATCGAGCGCGCAGTCTCATATTTGCGTTTTGTAATAACAATGCAGCACAGTTTCATGCTGTGGATGGTAGCGGTCATACGTTCTGGGCAGAGCAAGTCATAGCGCTCGACAAGATCAATCCGCAAGTAGCAGCCCGATTAGCGCGTAGCATGGACAGATGGCGTAAATTTACCCCAGCCCTGCAAACGAGTATGAAATCCGCATTAGAAAAAGTCGCAGGAACG
>JAULVH010000066.1:0-3156 GCA_032111105.1 Burkholderiaceae bacterium
AGGCCTTGGCCACAATCATATTCATCTTGTCCTTTGATTGAGCGAAAAGGCTTGCCGTTGTAATCCTGATCCGAATTGAAATCGACCAAGTGCCACATCACGATGGAACCATGCCCAGAATCCTGACGTGTCTCTGCATCGATATATAAATGAAGTTCTTTGGCATTATGCTCAACACGAACCCAATCAGCATGAGCCCACCCGACCAGACCGCTCAGTATCAATAGCAACGATAATTTTTTTATCATGATGAACCACTCCGGAAAAACCAACAATCGGCAAAGCAGCAACCAGAGGGTTGCCAATTAACGATCAAACCTGCCTCGTAATTTAAAAATGTAATAACGCTAATCGATTTTCTATCGAATACGCTGTTGTACGAGCAGGTCGAAATCGTCTTGCTTTTCTCAGTAGATAGCGAGTATATCAGTGCAAGAATTTACGGTTACAATCAAAGCATTCGATGACCGCACATAAGTCCTGCTTTTAATCGTGATTTATACATCGCACCGAACTCATCCGCAGGAGCCGTAAATGAACCACAAACCATGGGCCCAGGCTCTTTTGGCCATGACCTGGCTGATTGCTGGCGGCTCCCACGCCGTCGAGCCTCAAACACTGTATACGCAAAGTCTGGCCGCTACCTGCGCCAATTGTCATGGCACCCTGGGTAAAGGTATACCTGGTGGATCGATTCCCAACCTGGCCGGCCTGAAAAACGAGTACTTCGTTGAGCAAATGCTGGCGTTTAAATCAGGCACTCGACCAGCGACCATCATGCACCAGCTAGCCAAGGGATATACGGATGAGCAAATCCGCCTGCTGGCAACCTACTTCGCCAGCCAGCAACCCTAAGGACACAGCACATGAATCGTAGAAGTTTTTTGCAAGCCAGTGTTGGCATAGCGCTTATGGGCGGTAGCGTATCGGCATTCGCCATGCGTGGCGCCAAGGTGCTGGTTATTGGTGGTGGCTACGGCGGCGCAACAGCTGCCAAATATATACGATGGTTATCGTCTTATCAGTTAGATGTGACGCTGATTGAACCCAACAAAGAATTTATCTCCTGCCCGCTTTCTAATTTGGTGGTGGGCGGCAGTCGTAAGCTATCTGATATCAGTCGCCCGTATGCCACGCTGGAAAAAAATCATGGTGTGCGCATAGTTCACGAAATGGTCACCAAAATCGATACAGCCGCACGCAACGTTACGCTCTCTGGTGGCACGCAACTAAGCTACGACAAATTAGTGCTCTCACCCGGCATCGATATGAATTTGGCGAGTATTGAAGGCCTGCCGCAAGCGCAAGCCAGCGGCCAGATACTGCAAGCTTGGAAAGCAGGAGCTGAGACCCTCGCTTTGCGCAAGCAACTCGAAGCCATGCCCGATGGTGGTGTATATGCCATTACGATACCCGAAGCACCGTTTCGTTGCCCTCCTGGCCCGTATGAACGCGCCTGTCAGGTCGCGTGGTATTTCAAGAACTTCAAACCCAAAAGCAAAGTACTGGTACTCGACGCGAATCAAGACGTCGTCTCTAAACCTGCGCTGTTTAAAAAGGCGTGGGAAGAACAGTACAAAAATATTATCGAATATCGTAATCAGCACAAAGCGATTGCCGTTTCCGCTACCGATGGGTTGATTAAATTTGATGTGCAAGCAGACGTCAAAGCCGATGTAATCAATGCGCTACCGCAAATGCAAGCAGGAAAAATCGCACAGCAAACAGGTTTGGCTAATCTGGCGAACAATCGTTGGTGTGGTGTGAACTATCAAACCTTTGAATCGAGTGTTGCAAAAGACATTTTCATTATTGGTGATGCGATTCAAGTTGCCCAGCTGATGCCCAAGAGCGGCCACATGGCCAACAATCACGCCAAGGTAGCGGCGGCAGCTATCGTGGCTCAGTTAAATGGATTCGATAGCAATCCAACTCCCATGTTGACCAATACCTGCTACAGCTTTATTGATGACAAAAATGTGGTGCATGTGGCCAGCGTTCATGAATATGTTGCCAGTGAACGTACCTACAAGGTTGTGCAAGGTTCAGGTGGTCTGTCCAGCGCGCCCACTGAGCTGGAAGGTAATCATGCAAACACCTGGGCCCGCACTATTTGGTCCGATATGCTCGAATAACCGGACGCGATAATGAAACGTGTTTTATTGGCTTGGTGTGTTTTTTCTTTGCTGCTCAACTTAACGAGCGCATTTGCAGCTGACAAATCCGTTGATAGACCGATGGCCATAGACAACGGCGGCACGATGACTTTTATGCATGCTGTTCGCAGCGGCAAACTCACCTCAGAGCAAAAAGTAGCGCTTGAAAGCCGCCTCGAAGCAGAATGTCGCAAACCTACCAACCCCATCACCGCGGGCATGATAGAAACCCGAGGACCAGGCAAATGTATGGCCTTCGTACGCAATCAATGTAACTGCGCTGACTGCGATATGCCGACCTACTGCCTGCCCGAAAACGAGCGTCACTAATTTTCATACCCACAATGAATTCACGCATCGATTGGTATTTCGATTTCATTTCGCCATTCGCTTTTCTGCAGTGGCATAAATTACGACGCGACGCTGCGCACATCACCATAACACCTCACCCACTCTTGTTTGCAGGGCTGCTCAGCCACTGGGATAACAAGGGCCCGGTTGAAATCCCACCTAAGCGCGGCTGGACTTATGCCCATTGCCTGTGGATCGCTAAGCGTGAGGGTATTACTATGCGCTTACCGTCTGCGCATCCATTCAACCCCCTACCATTGCTGCGCTTATCACTCGCCGCAGGTGCAACGCCGCAAGTGGTTGATCGTATTTTTCGTTTTGTTTGGCAAGACGGCTATTTACCGAACGATCAGCCAGAGTGGCAGGCATTGCTAAAAGAATTTTCGCTCGATGATGATGCACTTTCTACGCCCGAAGTGAAAACAGCCTTGCTACGCAATGGTGAGCAGGCTATTTCGTTAGGTGTTTTTGGTGTGCCAACGGCCACCGTGGACGGACGTGCTTTTTGGGGAGTGGATGCTACCGATATGATCTTGGCGTATGTTGCCAAGGATCCATTTTTTTCGTCGGATGAGTATCAGCGTGCGTATGAATTGCCTGTGGGCACAACACGAAAATAAATGGTTTATTCACTCAATGTGATGCGACT
>JAULVH010000066.1:3166-16752 GCA_032111105.1 Burkholderiaceae bacterium
GACTAAAACATCTTTGCCTGCAAGTGATCTGATTTTGCCCAAATCATCTTATCCGAGTTAAATCAATTACTTGTCTCACTTGAGGTGGATTAATCCACAGAGATACCCACCGAAACTGTGGACAACTTAAGCGGGTAAATTTTTTACTGCCGGTTATCAAAAAGTACGAACAGTCATTCAGGCAGCAACACTCTCTACAGATTCAGAAACAATTTCCAGCGAACGCAGACGCAACTTAGGATCGTAGATATCGCATGTGAGCATCATTTCATCGGCTTGTGTTGCTTGTTGCAGTTGCATCAAACCTTCGCGCACCGTATCCGGACTTCCTATGACTGCAGCACCCAAAAATCCTGCAATACCTCGTTGTTCATCATCTGACAAAGATTCAAGAAAGCCCTGCTGAGGTGGCTGCAAAGGACGTCTGTTCCCCGTGAGTATTCCTAATATGCGTTGAAACACACTACTCGCAAGGTAATGCGCCTCTTCATCAGTAGGCGCAGCAACTACTGGCACCCCTATCATTACGTAGGGGCTTTGCAGCGATTCTGACGGTTGGAAACGACTGCGATAGACGCTAATGGCCTGCATTAAAAACCGAGGCGCGAAATGCGAAGCAAACGCAAATGGCAAACCACGTTCAGCGGCCAAAGTAGCAGAAAACAAACTTGATCCTAAAAGCCAAATCGGCACGCGTGTACCAGCGCCAGGTAATGCAACTACGCGCTGTCCAGGCTTGGCTGGTGCCAGAAGCGCCTGTAACTCAGCCACATCGCGTGGAAAATCTTCTTCGGTTTCGACGCGATCACGACGTAAAGCGCGCATGGTTGTTTGATCAGTTCCGGGCGCGCGACCAAGACCAAGATCGATACGTCCGGGATACAGCTCGGCCAAGGTGCCAAAGGCTTCAGCTACCGTGAGCGGTGCATGATTGGGAAGCATGATGCCACCCGACCCCACCCGAATACGTCGTGTACCTGCCGCGATGTGGCCTACCAACACAGCGGTTGCTGAGCTGGCCACGCCCTGCAGATTGTGATGTTCAGCCACCCAATAGCGCACAAAGCCTAGGGCCTCTACATGCTGCGCAGTACGCTGAGCCTGCCACAGCGCATCGGATACGCTCGCTCCCTGGTTAATGGGAACCAGATCGAGCATGGATAATTTGATGGGTTTGTCGGTGTTCATGGGCTTGATTGTAATCCCAGTCGAGAAATACCTCTCAAGTAAACGCCATCAGCACGACCGACAATAAAAAAAGGATCGCGTTAAATGAACGCGATCCCTAAAGGCTAGAATTAATGCACTACAGAGGTAGCTACTAACAGATGACTTACTTGGCCTTGTTTGCTGGCGCAACCTCAGTCGGCTTAGCTGCTGAGGGGGTCTCTTTGCCATGAGTATTTTTTGCATTCGTCGGTTTGGCAGCTTCATGTGTAGCTGCTTTGGCAGGAGCCGCTGGAGCAGCATCGCTTTTGGCAGTTTCGGCAAAGGCGCCAGCCGAAGCAAGTATCAGGCTAGAGAACAGGACGATCTTTTTCATAAAAACTCCCTTGTATACATAAGTAGATAAATGGTGCGTCTCAGAGAAATCACTTTTCCGTTAACGCGTACGCATCGTAAATCGCCCTTCTCAGGCGATCTGAAAACGTTACATTTGGCTACCCTCGGTTACATTTAGTAATATGTAGACCGCAAGAGATGTAGCGCTTTTATTTATTCCGTGCTTATAAGGCTGGCAGACTAAGTTCGCCTGACATCCTCTTTTAAACGACTTATCGATGCTAACAAACCCATGAAAAGCTTCTACCCCAATTTAAAGACACGATATGTCGTGGCACTCGCTCTATTGATAGGTACAACTTTCGTGCATGCTGATTCATGCGATGATTTGATAAAAATGGATGGCCTGTTTACCAAAGCGTTTGCTGAATGCCGCTTTACATATTACGCTTGGCGCTTTCAGCAGGATTCTCAGCAATGCATGTCAAAAAAAGGCAAGACGGTATCCAAAGAACTATTTCTGACCGGTCAATCCACATTTACTAGTTCAGCTGAAACTATGGGTAAAGAGGCACTCTGCCAAAAATTAATGGCGGATTTTCCCATGACAGTTAAACGGTAATCACCGGTTACATCAGCTTAAGCAGTTCTAATAATTCGAACTTCAGAGCTTTAGGCAGAACCTAAAACTACAGGTTACAAACCTTCTATTTCTACGCGCTGCCCCAGCAAAGGAACGCTTACATCCCATCCTAACTCGCGCGAGATACGTAATCGTAAAGCGTCCGCTGCAGATGGTTCGCCGTGAGTTACAAACACGTGTTTTGGTACTTTTTTCAAAGTTTTCATCCAGGTTATCAATTGCCCGGCATCGGCGTGCGCTGACATGCTGGGCAATGACACCACCTCCGCATTAATAGTGATGTCTTCTCCGAAAATACGAACTGTTCGATCACCAGCCAACATCTTGGCACCACGAGTACCCGCTGCCTGATAACCTGCAAACACCACACTGTTTCTATGATCGGAAGCCATGGAACGCAGGTGATGCAGTATGCGACCACCTGTCGCCATACCGCTGGCTGAAATAATAATGGCGGGATAGCGCAATTGATCTAGTGCGCGCGATTCATCTACCGTGCGGCAAATTTTCGAAACCTCAGACATCCCTTTGCATTCCTCTACGGATAGACGATGTTCATTTCGATACTTGGTATAAATATGCAACGAATTTATCGCCATCGGGCTATCTAAAAATACGGGCAGATCAGGGATTTTTCCGGCTTTTTTAAGTAAATGAATTTCATATAAAAGATTTTGAGCCCGCCCAACTGCAAATGACGGCACCAATACCATGCCACCCCGCGCAGCAGTTCGTGTAATGACATCGGCCAACGTACCACCGTTATCGTTAGGCTCATGCGATCGATCGCCATAAGTAGATTCAACGATCAAATAATCAGCATGCTGTAAAGGTACAGGTGCTTTGATTATCAAATCATCGGGACGACCCACATCACCAGAAAACAATACGCTTCCATTATCCGTACTCAACTCCACTGAACTGGCACCGAGTATGTGTCCGGACGCACGAAATTTAATTTTCAACGATCCAACAGAAATCGTGTGATCAATTTTTAATGGTTTGAAAAGACGCAGTACTGCACGCGCATCTTCTTCGGTATACAAAGGTAAAGCAGGGCTATGCCGGCTGCTTTTGTGGCGATTGGCAAATCGCGCATCATCTTCTTGTAAATGTCCGCTGTCGGGTAGCAATAAACCGCATAACTCCGTTGTGGCTGGTGTGGCATAAATCGGGCCGCGAAATCCATATCGCATTAACAAAGGCAGCGCACCACTGTGATCTAAATGCGCATGACTAAGAATGACCGCATCCAGCTTGGCAGCATCAAAAGGGAGTGGATCCCAATTAAGCAAGCGTAGATTTTTAAAACCTTGAAACAAACCACAATCAACCAACACCGTTGTACCTTCGTGTTCAACGAGATATTTAGACCCCGTAACACAGCCTGCCGCGCCGAGAAAACTTAGTTTCATCTGGCGTACGCCAAAATAATTTGGTTAATCATAGTAATAAAAACTTTCATAGTTGGTTAAACATGCAGATAGGCCAAAGCACCCAACCCCAAACCGACAGCGGCTGCGCCATACATCATGAATTCCATCCATCGCCTGCGAGTCAATAAGGCAATCGCTGCCAAGGCAATCGATACTTGAATACTGGTGGTGGCCTGAGCCCATCGATGGTGCTGATGCATCTGTGATTCGGATCGATCATCCCAAGCCAAAGATTCTTTTTCTAATTCTTCAGCCTTGACTTTAATTTCTTGTTTCTCTGTTTTATAGCGATCGACGGCATCGAGATACTTTTGCTTACGATCAGGCTGAGTCATGAGTTCGGCAGATAGCTCCGCCATATTTTGCTTGCTACTCTTGGCCTGATAAAAATTCCATTGGTTGGCTGCCTCTGTTTTTTTAATCGCTGCATCATTTTTAAACAGCGCCGCATTGGCCTGTGTGTAGCCACCCATGTAGGAAAAGAGTGCTCCTACCGTAGCTAATACGGCAGTCGCTACAGCCAGACCAGATGAACCACTACCCTGCGATACATGCTCCATTTCATGTTCATGCGCACCGTGAACATGGAATTCAGATCCCGACATACGTTCTCCTACTGTCTAAAGGTGGTTGCCACTAAAACCTCACGACCCGCTTTAATCTGAACGAGCACTGGTTAAATAAAAACGAGGTGTTTCCAGAGCAATTGACCAACGTTAACTCATTGATTTACTTAGCCACAAATCACCCAGCCAAGCCGACTAGTTAAAAAAAAATTCAAAAAAACATCTCCCTTAGCTGCTTTAGGGGCATGATGAACAATCTACTCGCTTTGTTACAGACCGGCAATTAATTACCATCAGCCAATGAATGATAGCAAGCAATCTAACGTTATCGCACCCCTCTTTGGTCTTTCCAAGGAAACGGCCGCTCAACGTCTAGACGAGGAAGGCTTTAATGATCTGGGTGTAAGTCAGCGCCGCACGCTATTCATCATCCTGCGGGATGTTCTGTTTGAGCCCATGTTTTTACTTTTACTGGTGGCAGGAGTCATCTATTTGCTCATGGGCGATCCCAATGAAGCCCTGATACTTTTAGGTTTTGTACTAGTTATTATAAGTATGACGGTCGTTCAAGAGACCCGAACCGACAATGCCTTAGCTGCCTTGCGTGATCTTTCCAGCCCGCGCGCCTTGGTTATGCGCGATGGGCAAACGCAACGCATAGCAGGCCACGAGGTTGTTCGAGAAGATCTGCTTATTTTGGCCGAAGGGGACCGAGTCCCTGCTGACGGAATTCTTTTACAAGCCCATGAAATGGCAGTGGACGAATCCATGCTGACGGGCGAATCTGAACCTGTAGCAAAAATGCCTGAGGATGTCGTCTTTGCGGGAACGTTAGCTGTTAGTGGTCAGGGTGTAGTCAGAGTGACGGTTACCGGACTACGCACCCAGATGGGCAAGATAGGTAAGTCGCTAGAAGACATTGAACTCCAACCTTCGCCCCTGCGCGAACAGATGAGTTTACTAACGAAAAAATTGGCCTTAATTGGTCTGTTGCTTTCCTTGTCGCTGATGCTGCTGTTTTGGTGGCTGCGAGGTGGGTGGCTAGACGCCATGCTAGCGGGTATAGGGCTTGCCATGGCGCTGCTGCCCCAGGAATTCGCGGTAATCATGATCGTCTTTTTTGCTCTTGCTGCGCGACGATTAGGTAAACAACAGGTTCTGACGCGACAACTGCATGCCATTGAAACATTGGGTGCAACCACCGTGCTGTGTGTAGATAAGACAGGCACCCTGACACAAAACCACATGCGGGTAGCAGCACTCTGTCGTTTGAATCAGCAGATATTTATAGACGACTTAGCCGACCAAGCACTACCACCTGTATTTCATGAATTACTTGAGTACGCTGTTTTGGCGAGCGAAATTTCACCGCATGATCCTATGGAAAAAGCCTTCCATTACTTGGCGGGGGAACAGCTTTACATCGAAAAAAAAAGCGATCCGAGTTGGGTACTCGCGCGCGAATATGAGCTTACACCTGAGCTGCTGGCAATGACGCATTTATGGCGAGTGGAAAACCATACGCATGATTTAGTCGCAGCAAAAGGAGCCCCAGAAGCAGTCGCTTCTTTATGTCATCTGACCACAGCACAAGAAACCGAAGTACTGCAGCAAGCAGCCGCGCTGGCCAATCGTGGACTGCGCGTGCTGGCTGTTGCCAAGGCCAGGCATCTGACTGCTGAGAGTTGGCCTGATAATCAGCATGATTTTGATTTTGAATGGCTAGGCTTGATTGCGCTGGCTGACCCCTTACGTCCCGAAGTACCTTCAGCGGTTGAGCAATGCCATCGTGCCGGTATACGAGTCATCATGATTACGGGTGACCATCCTCGTACCGCACTGGCGATTGCAGCACAAGCTGGAATCACGACAACGGGTGTTTTGATTGGTGATGAGATCGCTACTCTGAGTGCGGCCGAGCTGACTTTTCGCAGTCACCATATCAATGTATTTGCGCGAGTCAAACCCCACCAGAAACTTAGGTTGGTCGAAAGCTTAAAAGCACAGGGAGAGATAGTCGCGATGACGGGTGATGGCGTTAACGATGCGCCTGCATTGAAAGCAGCACACATAGGTATCGCCATGGGGCAGCGCGGCACCGATGTAGCGCGAGAAGCGGCTTCGCTTGTTTTGTTAAAGGATGATTTCGGCTCCATCATCCACGCCATTAGCGAAGGGCGACGCACCTTCGCCAATATGCGCCAGGCGATGATTTATACATTGGCAGTCCATGTGCCTGTTGCTGGATTAGCGATCTTACCTGTCGTCGCCGGACTACCGCTACTTCTGGCTCCTTTGCATATTGCATTTCTTGAGCTCGTAATCAACCCCGCCTGCTCGGTCGTATTTGAAGCTGAGAAGGCTGCCAGTAACCAAATGAATCAACCAGCTCGTAGCGTTAGTGAAAGTCTGCTCAGCACTCAGCAAGTAGTACGCAGTCTTGTCTACGGAGGATTAACTACTGCCGGTGTCTATGCTTACTATCAGTGGATGCTACAGCTCTCTGAGCCTGGGTCAGCGAGTGCATGTGCTTTTATTATGTTAGTGACTGCCAATGCGATTTTGATAGTAGTAACTCGTTCAGCAACTCTGCGCCTTACTAATTTGGGGTCGAATTTCACATCTGTATCACTGTGGGTGCTGGCCATGACCTTCGTAGCATTGGTAGTGGTTACCACGTATCCCGCACTCATTGATGCATTCAAATTTATGCCCGTATCAGCAAAACTATGGTTAACGAGTTTCGGGTGTGGCCTGTTAATGCTTCCGCTATATTTGGCATGTCAGTGGGCCATAAAAAAAATAACTGCCAGGTAAGCAATCGATTTTTTAATGCGGGCCAACCGCAACCAATCGGCCCACACGATCGAATGGCGGCAAGATATTTTTTGACGCTAATTGCATTATTTCAGCCGCTGGTAATGCACGCGAAATAATAAACCCTTGTACTTCATCACAACCTATTGCCTGTAATAGCCGCAGCTGTTCCAGCGTCTCTACACCTTCAGCAACCACGCACATTTTTAGTGTCGCTGCCATCGATACAATCGCACGGTACATTAATTCTCCTTCCGAACCCTGCGACAAGGCTTGCGTGAAGGCTTGATCAACTTTAAGTGTATCCACATCCATACGATGTAATTGTGCTAGCGAAGAATATCCCGTACCGAAATCATCAATCATTAAACGAACACCGAGTTTTTGTATAGCTTCAAGCTCTTGTAGCACCAAGGGCGTGTTATCTACCATGGTCGATTCGGTAATCTCTATCTCTAACAGTTTGGGTTCAATACTAAAGGTCGTGAGAACATCCGCTATACACTCGGCCGTTTTACCAAACTGTAATTGGCGCGGCGATACATTGACTGATACAGGTACTACGTTTGCTCCTTGTGATTTCCATGCTGAGATTTGTTCGCCCACTTGTCGAAGTACGCTCTCTCCTAACTGAACGATCAAACCAGTCTCCTCAGCAAGACTAATAAATTCTGAAGGCATTACTAAACCCCGCTCGGGATGCTGCCAGCGTAACAAAGCTTCAAGGCTGCACAAACGCCCCGTTTTTGTATCAACCCTGGGCTGGTAGTAAATCACGAATTCATTACGCTCAATCGCATTACGTAACGCAAGCTCCTTGTTCATACGAAGAATAAGTGCATCAGATAGTTTGGGCTCGTAGAAAAAATACCGCCCTTTTCCAGCAGATTTTGCCGCGTACATAGCGACATCTGCATGTTTGATTAGTGTGTCTGCATCATCGCCATGATCTGGGTATATGCTGATTCCTACAGAAGCCGATACCCGATGACCTGAACTGGTGATGGTTAATCCCTGAACCAAGGCCTCGACTATGTTTTCTGCAACACGTGAAATGTCGCTGGCATCTTCCATTTGTTCTAGCACTACTGTAAATTCATCTCCGCCTAATCTGACGACATGATCACTAGAGCGAACAGCTCCTTTAATTAGACTAGCTGCTTGCACCAGTAATTTGTCACCGGCTTCATGTCCCAGGGTATCGTTGATTAATTTAAAGTTATCTAAATCAATGAAAAATAATGCCAGCCTTCCTCTTCCACGAGCAGCGCGTCGTATCGCTGCGGGCAAAAAATTCATTAACCACCGTCGATTGGGTAACTTGGTCAGAGAATCATTGTTTGCCAGATCGGCCAGCGCTTGTTCATGCGCTTTAATTTCTGATATGTCGCGCAAGGTCAGCGCAATTCCTGCTCCGGAATGAACGGCTCGACGATATAGCCATGTCGCCTTCAACCACCCGCCAGCAGGAACGCGAAATTCATCTTCATACACACCATGAGCTAATGCGCGCTGGCAGATAGCGAGAAAATCAGCATGTAATTGTGGTGCCATACTGCTACTGGCAGGATAACCGACTAAATGTCCACGCAACATACCCAATAATGCTGCAGCACGTTCATTGCAATCTTCAATTTGGAAATCGACTAAATTACTTCGGCTATCAAAAAGTGGCAGCAGCATATAAAAACCTTCGTTCGCAGCATCGGTTGCCATGCGATAGGTTCGTCGTACGTTTTCCTCTGCACGACGACGCTTGGCTAACTTAGATGAAAATACGAGTCCGGCAAGTGTGAGCGAACTCAACAACACGCTCACCATAATGAACGTCATACGATAGCTGCGCGCAAGTGCCTGAAAAGTAACTAGGGCATCTTCTTCGGCCAGACCTGCCACCGCCGCCAAAGGATAATCATCTAGTATTCGCCATGCTATGTATCGGGCTCGCCTATCGACAAACTGCTGAGCCGATTCATGAATTACTCCACGCATTTGATGAAAGCCCGGATCGACGCTGTAAACCATGCTCTGCTCTGATGCTCCGCTTCCCATACGCGTTGCAAGCACGAGCCCGTCAACTAGCATGGCACTAACAAAATCAAAATTATCTGGCAAAGCCTCGTTTTGATACGACGTAAGAAATTCTGGAGCCACTGAAATTACAACCACTCCAGCAAAGCTCCCATCGGCATGATTGATGCGACGCGAAAATTGCACCATATTGCGCCCGCCTAGTTGATTGTGTTTACTACCCGTGATCAACATACCTAGGCAACAGTCTCCTCTGTGCGAAATAAAATACGATTGTTCTGACACATTGACCAAATCAGCCAACCGAAATGAGGCACGCACAAGACGACCGTTAGCATCCGTTATAAAAAGCGAAAAACCATAACGGTTAGGATAAATACCCCGCGCTTGATCATGTTCTAGGTTGACTGTTCTGGGTGAGTCTTGCCATGCATACTCAATACTGAGGGTCATGTGATTCATTTGATCGACCACATGCTGTAATTGTGCTGCATACGAATTCGCTAATGCCTCTGATTGCCGCATCGCGATACTACGAGCTTCTTGTTCTGCCAGATAAATTTTTCGTTCCGTAATCCACCAAAATAATCCTACGATTGCCAAGGTGATACCTATCCACAGAAAAAAATGTAGCCCGCGCTTCAACGACGCAAGCAATCGCATTAAAAATAAAGCTGGCATACGAATCAATCGTGTCTCCAGAAAACCTGCGCACAAGGGAAATCTGAAAATCACCGGATAATTTCTCAGCCTGGGGTTACGGAGTTTTTGCAGACGTCCCAATTAAACGTCAACTTGTGCGAATGGCTGTGGCGCGAAAGGTTCCTTTTAAAGCTACTGAATACTTTATTGAGATGCATCAGATAAACGGTGATATGGATTTGGTAGCCATAAACTCGTTGCGCATGCCTTGCGGGCTAATCACACTTTGGCCAGGTTTGAGGTCCGCCTACTTACTACTCTCTGATTAACTGGCCAGCCGGCCCTTTTTACCTCAGGCCACTCAGCGTGCATTTCTAGCCCTACATTCCTGAGAACTAGGGCCTGTCCTTCAAACACCTTTAAAATTCCCGGATACTGTCGATATACCTTGGGAATTAGCAAAGGCTGGCTCATTACGTTTGCAGTGGAGCGCCCGTCCGGACACGAGCAAGCCTGGGCGTTTAGTTAGTCTGAGCTTCTTCACTTTTGAAGTTTTATGGTCACGACACAAAACCATTACCTATTTGCTGCCCCATGAAAAAAATACGCTTACTGCTGGTTTTGAGTTTCGCCCTACTTGCTGGCGCTTGCGAAACTACGTATTACCTTAACGGTGATAAATACGTCGGCGATTTAAAGAGCCTCAATCGTCAGGGCAAAGGTGCGTATTACTATTCCAACGGTGATGTCTTTGAGGGTGAGTTCGTCAACAATCACATGCACGGGCCAGGTACCCTCACGCTAGCCAATGGCAAGCAATTGATTATGGAATTTCGCAAGAACAAACCTGCCAGCACGGGCACCGTGATTTATCCCAATGGGGATAGATTTGATGGCGACATCAACAAAAATAAAGCAGACGGACGAGGTGTTTATACATTTGCGGACGGTAGTCGCTACAGCGGCCCGGTTAAAAACGATCAGGTCACCGGTCGTGGCACGATCCAGTATGCAAATGGCGACCGTTACGCGGGTGAATTCAGAGATGGCAAGCCGCATGGGTTGGGGCGCAAAAACTTTGCCGAAGATCGTGTGCCACTGGAAGGCCGCTGGGAAGCTGGTGGATTCGTGCGTCCGGAACGCATACGTTAATTTTATTTGCCGAAATGGCATCTATTGATGCCTATTTAACACTCGCCAGGAATATCCCGCTACTGCTTGCCTCGACACCCAAAATTACTGTACATTTATACAGCTAAATGTTTCCGCTCAATGCGGAAGAAACAAAGGGTGAGTCATGATGCAAAAACCAATCTGCAGCCGTAACGACTACGAAATGGCCCTGCGCGAAATGGAAGCCTATTTCGAACGCGAACCAGACGCTGGAACCCCGCAGGCAGCCCGATTCGATGAGCTATTGCGCATGGTCGAAGAATTTGAAGCCGCCCATTACGTGATCGAATGCCCTGGCTGCGGTGAGATACGGCTTGAGCTACAGGAAGATCATGCGCCTCTTCCCATTGACATCAACAGCATCACTGAACAAGTACTGGCTGAGTTTTGTCAGGGCTGCGCATCGCATCTCAACGATCAATTCCAACCAGTATCTGACAACCCCCTGACCACTTTGGCAATCAGGTCAACCGATACTAATAATCCACCACGGCTCAGTGACAAATAATAAGTAACAAATAGTGAGCGGCAAATTATTGCCGGGGTACGTCACCATGAATGGAAGGTAAGTAATAAAGAATCTGGCACCGCTGCCGATTCAATCATTACACAAACCTAAGACTACGTTTTAGTAGACTAGCCATCATGAACATCATTGCTTCTGAAGATATAGATTTATTACTTGCTCTTGATAAGAGCGAGAATAACTACGCTCGTCCTATCGGCGAAAGACAGCGACACAAGATGATCAGCATGGGTTTCATACGACACACGCGTACCGGATACGTGATTACAGACCTAGGCGGAAGAATGGCTAAGTCGCTGCAACTAGCACTAGGCTGATTGCAGCAACTGTATAAAAACAGAAATCATCACTCGGATAGTTAAATCGACGTCGCAACAGGCAGATCATGACGACGGCCCCACTCATCCCACGAACCGTCATACACCTTCCAATCATCTTTGCCTATCAGGTGCAAACCTAGGGCAAGTATGCATGCCGTTAAACCCGATCCACAAGTAAGCGTTACCGGTTTATTTAAATCAAGGCCCACCTGCGTTAGGCGCTCGCGTAATTGATCAGGCGGTAACAGCTCGCGTGTAGTGGCATTCAAAAGATCTGCCCAATATAAATTCAAGCTATTGGGTATATGTCCTGGTCGCGCACCCGGATAACGATCCAACTCTGTTCCAGCAAACCGACCTGCCGTGCGCGCATCCAAGAGCTGCTCTTCTGGATTAGTAGAGATCGCCAAAACATCTTGCCAGAGCGCGAGCAAATCACGCTCGTTGTGAACAGCAAATTGCGATGACTTGAACTCAACCTGCCCTGATGCCAGCGGCAACCCCTGCGCCTTCCATGATTTGAGCCCGCCATCAAGTATCGATACATGGTCATAACCATACTGGCGAAATAACCACCACACACGTGCTGCGCTATACAAACCTGGCGTGTCATAAGCAACCACGTGGGTTTGATTATCTATACCTAACTTACTTACTTCGCGGATAAAAACATCCTTGGGTGGAAATTTGCGCGGCAGAGGATTTTCTGGATTGGCAATAACAGACAAATCAAAAAAACCTGCGTCAGGAATATGCTCAAGTAAATACTCTGCTTTTGCATCACGCCCGGTATCTGGCAAATGTACTGTTGCATCCACTATGCGTACATGAGGTTGATTGCCATGCTCTGCCAGCCATTGGGCACTGACGAGAGCACCTGGATAATTTATTGAGCTATGTTTCATTTCGGTTGCGAAGGTGTAAGGCCATTTTGCTCTGCAACAAAATCAGCCAGCATAGGTACATAGCGTTGAGATTGACCAGCGGCTTCCATGCTGGCAAACGAATTTTTTACCATTGCCTGTATAGGATGGAGTGCACCGACTTCATTGGCCAGACTACTTAAATAGCGCATATCTTTGTGAGCATTGCTTATGGTGAAGCGATGCGCATTTTCATCACCTTCCATCGTCCATTTCATGAAGGTATCGTAAAAACCATTACGCATACGACTGCTACCCACCACCGCATGAAACTGCTCTTTCGATAAACCCGCTTTGCGAGCAATCCCTATGGCTTCTGAATACAGCGCGGCGTAACCCATAGCGATGAAATTATTTATCAACTTCATTTTGTGACCTAAACCTACAGGGCCTAAATGAACCACATTACAGGCCCAGCAATCGAGTATTGGTTTAACTTTATCAAACGTCGCCTGATCAGCACCCACCATGGTATCGAGCGTACCCGCTTCTGCTTCAGCGGGTGTTCGGCCTAGCGGCGCATCTATTAACGTCATGCCATGCGTTTGGGCTGATTGCGCGAGCATCATGGTCGACACCGGATTCGACGTCGAACAATCAATGATAATCAATCCTTTTTTACCCGAAGCGAAAATACCCTCGGAGCCATTCATGATCGCCTCAACCTGGGGTGAACCGGTTACGCATAAATGAACGATATCCACCTTCTCGGCTAACTCTTTAGGAGACTGCGCTTCAGTGGCACCCAATTTTTTCAACCGCTCTACGGGCTCACGGTTGGTATGGCCCATGATGACGAGCGGATAGCCTTGCTCGATTATGTTTTTGGCCATGCCAGCGCCCATCAAACCCACTCCGATAAAACCGATCACTGGCTTAGTCATACTTGTCTCCTTGGTTATTTTTTATTTTATAAAATTTAAAATCAGACATCCCTGTGCGCGTCACTTTGCACAGCAGTGCTTTTAAGTCTGCCCGTCTAAGCGCTGGCAAGACAATTAGAATA
>JAULVH010000067.1:0-6336 GCA_032111105.1 Burkholderiaceae bacterium
CTAAGGCATGGTTTGGCGCGGCTCCTCCAGATCTCTCCGTGATTGTTCGTGCTAAGTCATCGGGTCAAGGATCAGGTGCCGACTACGTTTACACTTATTTGCGCACCTACTACAAAGACCCTTCTCGTGCGACAGGATGGAATAACCTTGTTTATCCCAACGTCGCGATGCCGCACATACTTTGGGAATTGCAAGGTGTTCGCAAAGCAAAATTTATTGAAGAGAAAGACCCTCACGAGCCGACCAAGACAATTCATAAATTTGAAGGCTTTGAGCAAATCAAGCCTGGAAAATTAAGTTCAGAGGCTTACGATACGCAAATTGCTGATCTGGTTGGTTTTATGTCGTGGATGAGTGAGCCCGTAAAGAACAAGCGTCAGCAACTCGGTGTGTGGGTGTTGCTTTTCATGTCTATTTTGGTGTTTCTGACCTGGCGTTTGAATGCGTCTTTCTGGAAAGAAGTCAAATAACAGGTTCTGTTTTGTCGTGCCCTGCAAGATGTTTTGATTAAAAACAAAAACAGGCTTTAGCCAAAAGCAGAATATTCGTCAGCGGGGTGAGGCGGTTACCGTCTCACCCTCTTTGTTTCCAAGGAACTGCAAAAATGATGGTTCTCTATTCGGGCACAACGTGCCCATTTTCCCAACGCTGCCGTTTAGTCCTCTTTGAAAAAGGGATGGACTTCGAAATTCGCGATGTGGATTTGTTTAACAAGCCAGAAGATATCTCGACCATGAATCCTTATGGTCAGGTACCGATACTTGTCGAACGCGAACTGATCTTGTATGAGTCAAATATCATCAACGAATACATCGATGAGCGTTTTCCGCATCCTCAACTGATGCCCGCCGACCCGCTTATGCGTGCTCGTGCGCGTTTGATGTTATTTAATTTTGAAAAAGAACTTTTTGTTCACGTGCACACTCTTGAGAACGAAAAATCGCGCTCTGCAGAGAAAAGCCATGAAAAAGCACGTAACGAGATTCGTGATCGCTTAACGACGCTTGCACCTTTATTTTTGAAAAATAAATACATGCTAGGCGAAGAGTTTTCCATGCTGGACGTGGCGATTGCTCCCTTGCTGTGGCGCCTTGATCATTACGGAGTCGAGCTGTCAAAAACAGCCGCACCATTGATGAAATATGCAGAACGTATTTTCTCGCGCCCTGCCTACATCGAGGCACTGACGCCATCTGAAAAGGTAATGCGCCGGTAAATCATTGCCGCTGTCTAAGCAATTTATGTCTGAGACCTCAACTAAACCCTACCTGCTGCGTGCTTTATATGAGTGGTGTACCGACAATGGGTACACCCCTTATATAGTGGTCTCTGTCGACGAGCAAACCCGTGTGCCCGTTGAGTTTGTCAAAAATGGTGAGATTGTTTTAAACATCAGTTTCGAGGCGACCGGCAACCTTAAGATGGATAACGATTTTATCCATTTCAAGGCCAGGTTTGGCGGGGTGGCGCGCGAGATAGTTCTGCCGGTTGAGAACGTCAGTGCCATTTATGCGAGGGAAAATGGCCAGGGTATGGCATTTGAGGTCAAGCGCGAAGATCAGCACGATCGCAAGAAAAAATCGGAATCCAAGAAGCTTCAGGCCGCAAAAAGTGGCTCAGAATCAGAACGAGTTGCTGGTTCACCCCTACTAACATCGGTGCTTACTTCTGCCGCTCCCAGGAATGATGATGACAAACCTGACCCTGAACCTCCTAAAACTCATGGCAAACCCAAGCTTACCCGGATTAAATAACGTATAATTCCGTCTGTTTTTAAGGCCGGCTTAGCTCATCTGGTAGAGCACTTGATTTGTAATCATGGGGTAGCGGGTTCAAGTCCTGCAGTCGGCACCAAATATAAAAAGCCCGGAGTCTTAACGATTCCGGGCTTTTTTCTTGGGCTGGGCCAGCTTTAACGATGGCCCATCTAAATAACTCTAACTCAGCAGCAACGAGAAAACCGCCCTTTGCTCCCGTATCGCGCATCCTGCCGTTCCCTGAAAAATTCTTCGTAAGTCATCGCTGTCTGGTCAGGGTGAGTCATTTGCATGTGGTTGAGGTAATTGTCGTAGTCGGGCAAGCCCACCATGAGTCTGGCAGTTTGCCCGAGATACGCGCCTAGCTTACCCAGTTCATCTAGCATGATGTTTTCATTCTCTGTAAGTTATGCACTGGCGGAGCCTAGTGGGGCAGACGCACCCGCTTCCAGCGTGCTGGGTTGAGTATCACGCAACGCCTGCAGACAAGCGCGTACGCCAAAGAAAAGTACTGACAACACGACCGCGATAAAAATAGCGGCTAAACCGGCATCAATGTAGTCATTCAGAATAATTTGCTGCATCTGAGCCGCTGATTTTGCCGGAGCGACTATCAGCCCCTCATCAGCAGCAGCTTTGAACTTGCTGGCATGCGCAAGAAAGCCGATTCGTGGGTTCTCATGAAACAGCTTTTGATAACCGGCTGTGAGCGTACAAATCAGTAGCCATGTAGCGGGTGCCATGGTCACCCAGGCAAATTTTTCGCGCTTGAGTTTGAAAAGCACAACAGTGGCCAAGATGAGTGCAATCGCCGCCAACATCTGATTCGAAATTCCAAATAATGGCCAGAGAGTGTTGATGCCTCCCAGCGGATCGATCACTCCCTGGTAGAGAAAGTATCCCCAGGCAGCGACGCACAATAAGGTTGCAATAATGTTCGATGCGAGACCATGAACATTTTTAAACGAAGGTACTAGCGTGCCTATGAGATCTTGCAGCATGAAGCGTCCTACGCGGGTGCCAGCGTCTACAGCAGTCAATATAAACAAGGCCTCAAACAAAATCGCAAAGTGATACCAGAAGGCCATCATTGCCTGACCACCCAATACGGATGCAAAGATACTGGCCATACCCACAGCTAATGTTGGAGCGCCACCTGTGCGTGAAATGATAGTTGCTTCACCAACGTTGGCCGCCGTTTGTTGCAGCATCTCGGGAGTGACAAAAAATCCCCATTGGCTAATTGCCGCTGCAGCGCTCTCGGGCGTGGTGCCTATCAGTGCAGCCGGGCTGTTCATAGCGAAGTAGACACCTGGCTCGATAATGGAGGCCGCTACTAACGCCATGATGGCAACGAACGATTCCATCAACATGCCACCGTAGCCTATGTACGGAGCGTGCATTTCATTTTCCAGCAGCTTGGGCGTGGTGCCTGAAGAAATGAGCGCATGGAAGCCGGATACCGCACCGCACGCAATGGTGATGAACAAGAAGGGGAACATGGAGCCTGCCCAGACGGGGCCTGTGCCATCAATAAATTTGGTGATTGCGGGCATTTTGAGCTGAGGGGCAACAAACACTATGCCCAAGGCCAGCGCAACAATGGCGCCAATTTTCAGGAAGGTCGATAAATAATCACGCGGTGCAAGCAGCAGCCAGACCGGAAGAACAGAGGCGACTACGCCATATGCGAGCAGCATCCAGGTGAGTTGCTTGCCGTTGAAGGTGAATAAGGGGCCTAAGACGGGATCGGCGGCAATATACCCTCCAAATACGATAGATCCCATCAAAAGAACAAAGCCGATGACCGAAATTTCGCCTACGCGGCCTGGTCGTATATACCGGCTATAAATACCCATGAAAAACGCGATAGGTATGGTTGCTGCAACGGTGAAAGTACCCCAGGGGCTCTCAGCTAATGCTTTAACTACGATCAGCGCCAGCACCGCCAAAAGTATGGTCATGATCATAAAGGTGCCAAATAGCGCGATCACTCCGGGCACTAAACCTAATTCAGATTTGATCAAATCACCCAGTGAGCGGCCATCGCGTCGGGTTGAGATGAATAAAATCATGAAATCTTGTACGGCACCGGCAAGGATGGCTCCAACCAAAATCCACATCATGCCGGGCAGGTATCCCATTTGAGCAGCCAGTACCGGACCTACCAGCGGACCAGCGCCTGCAATGGCGGCGAAGTGATGGCCAAAAAGTACGTGTTTGTTGGTTGGTACGTAGTCCAACCCGTCGTTCAATCTGACAGCGGGCGTGGCTCGCGAAGGATCGAGTTGCATGACGTTACGCGCAATGAAACGTGCGTAGTATCGAAAGCCTATGAGATAAATGGCGACAGCTGCCACGACTATCCATAGAGCATTGATACTTTCGCCACGCGATAGCGCAACGGTGCCAAGCGCGATTGCGCCAACCAGAGCAAGTGCGAGCCATGCTGCCTGTTTCAAGATTGAATCCATTACTTATTCTCCGTGGTGCGGTTGTTCAGAAAAGAGAAAAACGGCGGATTATACCTCTCATAAATGCCTAATCTTTACGTTTTAGATGCATGAAAATTTCGCACTAACTTACCTAAAAAAAAGCATAAATTTTCACTCGAACTTTTACATCTCGGCGCAATAAATCAGAAAACAGGATGGGGATAAAAATTTTGCTAGACTTGACACAGCGCATGAACAAAGCACTTTGACCAGTAAGGGGATATCTTGCAAACAAGAGCACAACAAGCCGCAGAGTTATTAATGCCGCAGCGTCTGTCTTTGACGCCGATTACGCATTTGCCCGCTGATTTAGTGCCCATTGACATGACGGAGTGTTATGCAATTCAAACTGCATTAAATATCCTGTTGACGGCGAATGGGCAAGGCCATGTGGTCGGTCACAAAATTGGCTGCACTACTCCCGTTATGCAGGCTTTTGTTAATATCGACCATCCAGCGACGGGTAGGGTATTTGATAAAACAGTCATGCATAAGCACGGCCGTGTGCAGCGCAGTAGCTACGTAAAAATCGGTATCGAATGTGAAATCGCAGTTCGACTGGCGCATGATCTCTTGCCGCGATCTGAGCCGTATACGCGCGAAAGTGTCGAGGAAGCCGTTGGTGAGGTTATGGTCGGTATGGAGCTCGTTGATGAGCGCTATGAGGATTATCGCGCGCTTGGTGTTCGTACCTTAGCTGCAGATGATTTTTATAATGCCGGGTGCGTACTAGGGGACCCTGTAAGTAATTGGCGTCATCTCGATCTGGCTGCATTAACTGGGCGAACATGGATTAATGATATCGAAGTGGCCAGCGGTATAAGCTCGTTGGTGATGGGTCATCCCTTAAATGCATTAGCGTGGCTAGCGAATGCCCATGGTGAACATGGTTTGCCAGGGCTTAAGGCAGGTGAGTTTGTATTGTTGGGTAGCGTTGTTCAAACTCAGTGGCTAAACGCCGGTGATAAAGTGCGAATTGAAGTATCAGAATTGGGCGAAGCCCGGCTCGATATGGATTAGAAAATCAATTCATTAACATGAATTTTTTGTGCAGTTTTTTGTGTAGATTTTTTTCGTTATAAAAATTTCGGAGCATTGCATGCGTTTAGCGCTAACAGGATTAACGTGGCTTTTATTTTTGCCTTTATTGGCATTTGCCGATAATCGGGTTGAACATGGGAATTGGTCTTCCCAGTTTTTCGAAGGTATGGGCGAAGCGACTACTCATGAAAATGGTATGTCGACCTTTGGAATTTTATGTGCTGAAGGTCATTGCCGCTATTACTTCGCCAATGGCATCGACTGTGAGCCCGGTGGTAATTACCCTTTGATGCTTACTACCGAAGGCGGCGCGTTGTCAGTGGAGGCTGTGTGTGAGCCAGTGTCTACGGCTAACGGCGATATCTTAGTTTACTGGTTCAATGAGTCAGAGGCTATGAATCAGGCGTTTCAAAAAACAACCGTCGTTGGTTTTGCTTTTCCGTTGAGTGACGGTAAATTCAAAGTAAATAAATTTTCTATGGCGGGCTTTAAAGCGGCAGTGGACCGCATGGTCAGTGGCTTGCGAGATAAACGTGAGTTACAGAAGGATCAAAATCAAGAGGCGCCAGGCTCAACGAAGGGGCGAACCTAGTTAAGATTCTGCGCGCTGTAATTTCAGCCCTGTCCATTGCGGTGCCAGGGTCTGGTCGATACCGAATAAATCCAAGACTCTGCCAGCAGTGTGATCTATCATTTCCTCGATACTTTGCGGCTTTTGATAGAGGGCAGGTAGCGGTGGGTAGATGATGCCGCCCATTTCGGTTACATAGGTCATGTTGCGTAAGTGGGCCAGATTAAACGGCGTTTCTCGCACCATTAAAACTAAGCGGCGCCGTTCTTTCAGCATGACATCGGCAGCGCGGGATATCAGGTTATCCGAAAGTCCGTTGGCGATAGAGCCCAAGGTTTTCATGGAGCAGGGGGCGATGATCATGCCCTCAGAATGAAACGACCCGCTGGCAACGCAAGCACCTATATCGCGCACACTGTGAACCACATCGGCCAGCGCCTCGATATCCTTGCGCTTCATGTCGAGCTCGTGA
>JAULVH010000068.1:0-9138 GCA_032111105.1 Burkholderiaceae bacterium
TAATGCATCACCTGGTGAGTTTGCTTGAAGTTGAAGAAAAAAAATCGCCGGAGCTGGATGGCTTTCCGACCCAAATAATGGACATGCTGAGTTTGGGCTTAGCCAGAGTGAACGATTACCAGGACAAGGCTTACGGCAAACTGTATTTGTCGCGTGTGCAAGCGGTGCTTGATGCAGAGCGTCGTGCCGATCCTGCGGCAGTTCATACATATCAAACCACGCGTGAAATGTCACGTTGGTTAGCTTTGTGGATGTCGTTTGATGACATAGTGCGCGTCGCTGATTTAAAAAGTCGTGCATCGCGCCGTGAGCGTGTACGGCATGAGGTGGGTGTTAAATCTAACGACCTGCTGGCGGTGTATGAACACTTCAAACCCGGAGTCCCAGAAATCGCAGGTTTAGTGCCCAAGCCTGTCGCTGATCGTTTACTGGCCTGGGATCAGCAGCGACTAGCCGAAGGTAAAGCGCCGTGGGCCATACCTGTCAAACTCGCATCGCACACGGTCGTGGGCACAGCGTTGTTACGTTTAATCGCGGCTGGTAAATATCTGCGTCGCTTTGGTACGCGTTACCACCAAGAGCAAAAATTAATAGAAGAGTGGTTGTCAGCCGTCATAGCAGGCATGGCGGAAGATACTCAGCTCGGTTATGAACTGGCTCTGTGTGGCCGGCTGATGAAGGGCTATGGCGCTACTAATGAGCGCGCGCGTGACCATGTGCTGCATGTGATTCGGCATGTAGCAACTGCTGAGCATGCAACGACGGCAGCTCGCGCTGATGCAATACGTCGTGCGCGTGAAGCAGCGCTTACTGATGAAGCGGGTACACAACTTGATCGCGTGTTGCAAGAACTGGGTGCGCCACCGCGACCTATCAAGGCTCAGCCTATACGCTGGATGCCGCGCAGCCGAAATACTTAAACAGGAGCCGTATGAGTAAGTCCGTGGTGTATACCGTGCGTGTTGAATTTGGTGATTGTGATCCCGCACGCATAGTTTGGTTTCCCAATTTTTTTCGCTGGATAGATGCAGCGTCGCGGCATTTTTTTATTCAATGCGGTGTGCCGCCCTGGCATGAGACCACTAAAACCATGGGCTTAATCGGTACGCCCCTGGTAGATACGCAAGCGAGCTTTATTAGTACGGCCAGCTATGGCGATGTGCTGGAAATTCACACCTCGATTACTGATTGGCGCAATAAAAGTTTTGTGCAGAATTACCGTGTCATGCGCGGTGATGTAGAGATCATGACCTGCAAGGAAGTTAGAATATTCGCCGCCGATAAAGAGGGTGGTGGAATTCGGGCACTGCCCATACCAGAATCGATACGGCTGCAGTGCTCATGAATTGATCTGCCGCTTGCTAAGCGGCTAATTACGAGGCCATGGCGCCCAGTGGGCTCACACCTATCCAGCGCACATGCAGCCACTGTAGAAAAACATACCAGATGATAGCGCCAACAGCCAGTGTGACCCGCGTACCCAAGACTGTTGAGTTAGCGTACTCAACTTCGTTAATGCGATCGCGCTTGCGCGAAGCACGAAAATTCAGTACCGCCCACACTAACAAGCTGCCAAATAAAATCACATCAGCCAGATTGCCATTTGAAAGTAAATGCGCCAACGCCCAGATTTTGACTCCTGCCACCATAGGATGACCAATTTTTGCCTTGATGAAATTGCGAGGAACGTAGGCGGCAGCTACTAAAAAGAAGGCTAATAAATTAAGTATTAGTGCAATATTACGCGCGGCGAGTGGAGGTTCCCAAAGAACTAGGGGTGCCAGTCGTGCTTGCCCGTAGCCGACTATTATCAGCACGAAGCCTGCTACCGACACTAAAGCAATCAGCATTTTCCAGCGTTTTTCGCCCAGTCGCTCCATCATTTGCGAGCGCCAGTCCTCCGCAAAAATTCGGGTAGCATGAGTCGAGATGAACAGTATGAGTCCGAGAATTAACCAAGTCATGTAACACTCCTGCGCTGCGCTGTAGGTGAAGTAGTTAAGTGTAACGGATTCTTGTCCGTACACCCTAACACCGGCCTCGGTTACCATGCGGGAGTGGTCGCGACGTTAACCACACCATCTGATTCGATTTTTAATTACGATAGCTTATGCAAACCAAACCCGTTGCCTTACGCCAGATTGTTGCCGCCGTCATTGGTAATGCACTTGAATGGTATGACTTTGTTATATATGGTTTTCTGACCGTAATTATCTCGCGCTTGTTTTTTCCAGCCGAGAGCGAGTACGCCTCCTTGTTATTGACCATGGTGACCTTTGGCGTAGGTTTTTTCATGCGACCGGTAGGCGGCGTGCTGATAGGTATGTATGCCGACAGAAAAGGCCGCAAAGCTGCTTTGCAACTCATCATTTTGTTGATGACGATTTCAATTGCCATGATGGCGTTTGCACCGACCTATGCAGCCATAGGTGTGGCAGCACCCCTCATTATTTTATTGGCGCGCTTGTTACAAGGTATGGCCACAGGCGGAGAATTCGCCAGTGCGACATCATTTTTAGTCGAGAGTGCACCGGCTGGTCGACGCGGATTTTTTGGTTCACTACAGATGGTTGGTCAAAGTCTGGCAGCGTTGGCTGGCGCTGCCGCTGGCATGTTGATTACTCAGGGTTTGACGCCTGAGCAAGTCGACAGCTGGGGTTGGCGTGTTCCCTTTTTGTTTGGCTTATTAATAGGCCCAGTGGGTTTATATATACGACGCTATCTCAACGAGACCGAAGCCTTCATAGAGGCTAGCCAATCGCAAGTAGAACGCGTTAGCTTAACGGGACTGTGGCGCGATCACAGACGTAGTTTGCTAGCGTGTTTTGGCTTGGTGGTGGCAGGCACCATCATGTATTACGTGGTGCTGATTTACATGCCCACCTATGCTAAAACCCAATTGAAAATACCGTTAGGCGATGCCTTTGCAGCGCAAGTTGCCGGGCTACTTTGCCTCACCGTGGCTATTCCTTTTTTTGGTGTGCTCAGTGATCGCATAGGTCGCAAACCCATTTTGCTAGTCGCCATGCTGTGTTTTTTCGTGTTGCCTTATCCCCTGTTCGCCTGGTTGCAAGCAGAGCCCACGGCGCTGCGTTTGGCCATCATGCAAATACTATTGTGTACAACTGTGGCGATTGCTTTTGGTCCTTTGTCGACAGCCCTTGCGGAACAGTTTCCGGTACACACACGCTCCACCGGGCTGGCGTTGGCTTATAACTTTGCGGTCATGCTGTTTGGCGGCTTTGCGCAATTAATTGTCACGTGGTTGATACGCGTAACCGGCAATCCCTTAGCCCCCGCTTTTTATGTAATGTTCGGTGCGGTGGTGGGTGCCGCTGGCGTCATGTTAATGATCGATTATTACCAAGAGGATGACCTGCAATGACAACACAGACAGCTCCGAGTGCACAAGATCAGTTTGATGATGAAACCTCGCGTCGTATTGAGGCTGTTTACCTGACACCCGATGTCCTCGCTCAGCGTGAAAAAGTGCTCGCTATGCTTGCCCCGCAGCAGGGTGCAACTGCTTTAGACATAGGTTGCGGCCCCGGCTTGACAACGCAAGCGCTGGCCTTGCAGGTTGGATCAAGCGGTAAAGTTATCGGTGTTGATATTGCCGAACCGATGTTGTCGCTTGCGCGCCGTCGTTGCGAGAACCTGCCTCAGGTAAGTTTTGAAAAATGCGATATTTTGCGCATGCCATACGACACCGCGAGTTTTGATATCGCTTTAGCCACGCAAGTGTATGAATATGTCGAATCGATAGATCAGGCGCTCGTTGAATTGGCCCGAGTGGTACGCCCAGGTGGTCGGGTTTTGTTAGTTGATACCGATTGGGAGTCGTGTGTGTGGGCCAGTTCAGACGATACGCGTATGCGCCGCGTGTTAGAGACATGGAATACGCACATACCGCATCCACAGCTGCCGCGCACACTCAAACAGCGTCTGGAGCGTGCTGGATTTGACGATGTAGAGGTTGACATCGTGCCTATACTTAACCTCAGCTACGATCCCAATACCTATAGCGTTGGCATGATGAAGGTAATTGGTGCATTTGCGGCAGGGCGCAATGGATTGAGTCAGGCCGATATTGATGAATGGTATGCGGATGCAAACGCGGCAGAAAAAAATGACAGCTATTTTTTCAGCTTGAATCGCTACGTCTACCGGGCTAAGCGGCAATGAAGAAAAAATGGAGCTTCACCACCGGTTAGCCCAAGCTGTCAGGTTTCGCTGCCTGCCACAGGTGGTTCTTCTTTGGAGGATTTTTGGGATAGCCACCAACCGGCGGACACTACCAGTAGAGCACCCATACTTCCGGTCAGGCTCAGGCGCAGGCCTAGCTCTGGAAAGTGCAGGGCGGTAGTCGGCAGCAGGTTAGCAACCGTGTCAGCAATCGCCAGGTCACCAGAAATCATAGAGCCGCCGAGATAGCCCAGCAGGGCAGCGCCCGCAGTTACCAGACCCGGAATTCTGTCCATGACTTTTAAGATGACTGAACTTCCCCAAATAACAACCGGTATGCTGACCATGACCCCGAAGGTTATCAGCAGAATTTTGTGATCAGCATGTGCCTGATCGGCTGCACTGGCCACAGCAATCACATTGTCGATACTCATGGCGAGATCGGCAACAATAATGGTTTTGATGGCTGTAGCGAGTCGGTCGCCGCCGTCTATGTCACCCGCATCATCGCCTTCGTCGCTTAATAGTTTGGCTCCTATCCACAGCAGCAGCAGACCACCTATGAGTTTCAGGTAGGGCAGAGTAAGCAAGCTGACGGCAAAGGTAATAAGCAGGATACGAATAACAATCGCACCCATGGTTCCATAAAGAATGCCTTTGGAGCGCATTTCTGCGGGCAGATTTTTACAGGCCAGTGCGATAACGATGGCGTTATCGCCACCCAGTAGTATGTCGATCAAAATAATCTGACCAACTACTACCCAACTAATTTCCTGAAGAAATTCCATAATATGTTTTCCTGTTTCGCACGGTTACGCCAACTGATTAGGTAGCGATTTATCTTGCTGTGCCATTTTTTCTTCCCTGACTTGCCGCTCTATAGCTTGAACTTTTTCATCACTCATGCCGAACTGTTTCTTTAATCGTTCCAGATTTTCACGTTCGTCATCAGTCACAATTCCGTCAGCCAGAGCTTCACGGATGGTGGTTTCAAACATAACTTCGCGTCGCTCGACTTGGGTGGTGTAGGCAGTAGCAACCACGCCAGTCAAAATAGCGGCAAGTGCGATTCCCAACACCTGAGTTAACACCACCAGCACTATGCCAACCATAGATACCGGATCTACGTTACCCCAGCCGGAGATAATGGTGAGCAGATACCATTTCATCGTTGCTGGAATCGAAGGGAAAATTTCTGGCTGCAGATGGCCTTCAGCGATATAAATGAGCGACGAACACAGCAGGCATGAAATCAGCAGTAAAAACATCGCTGAGGTAAAAGACTCACGCTCGGTTTTGACGGCTTCCGCCAAATCTGACAGCGCACTGTTATAGCGCGATAGTTTGAAAATCCGCATTAACCTAAACAAGCGCAGGAAACGCAAATCGATGCCTGGCATGAGTAGTTGCAAATAGAAAGGAACCGTGCCGAAAAAATCGATAAACCCGTAGAAACTAAATATATATTCTTTACGTCCGCGCCAGCTACCACCTTCTGATTGAGCATATTTGACACCGAAAGACCACACCCGCAGCAGATATTCAACGGTAAAAAACATGACGCTGGCAACGTCAAAAACATGGAAATAATATTCGTATTGTTCGTGCAGTTCGTGCACGGATTCTAAAATAATTGCCAGTACATTAAGTACAACAATGGCAGAGATAAGAATCTCGCAAAAGCGTGTGGCCGGATTGTGAACCGATCCATCCAGCATTTCGTAAATGCGGGTTTGTAGTGATTTCATTGATGATGGTGCGCAGGTAATTCCAACGCTTAAATTATTTTTGCGAAGTAAATTAATGTAGGTTTAAATAAAAAAGTTACTACAATGTTCACTTAACTTGAGTGGAACATTATATACCTGCTAACCCGAAAATTTCTAGCCAGCATACGGACGCATACGCTATTGCACTAAGATTTAGGAGCGCGTTATTGCTAAGTAGTGGTTAGTTAAGAATTTACTATTTATTTTTATCGGATTAAGCAATTGCCAACCCTGAATTTTGCCGGATACACTCTCGTTCTTAGGAATTGGGGAGATACTGATTTAGGGTGAATTTTATGGCGAGCCAGCGTAGCTGTGCGACGCGGGGCAAAGTAAATCATCGGGTTAGCTTGGTTCCTAGTTCAAGAAACGTCTCGTTTTTTATTTAATCAGTGCTTCCATAGCAGGCTTTTACTACCCAAACGATAACGACCAGTTGTTAGATATTTGGCAATCGGTTGCATAATTTCATTTTCTGCTCCAGCGGCAGGGTGATATAAATTTTACTTACTAGGGCATACCCCGCGGTTCTTCATGAGCGAACACCATACCCAAACAACGCAAACGCAGCCATTTCGACACAAGCTTTATGAATTGCTGCTCGACGAACGTAATAAGTCAGGCAAAAAATCGTTCATAAATCGCTTTACGTTACTCCTCATACTAGTCAATTTATTTGTGCTGTTGCTGGAATCGGCGCCGGCGATTTATGCCCAATACCGCGACGTGTTTTTTGCATTCGATGTATTTTCAGTCGGAGTCTTTAGTCTGGAATATGCGCTGCGATTGTATTTGGCGCCCGAAGATCCGGAATTCGCGCATAAATCATCCCCACGTTTTGCCTACATGACCAGCGGGTTAGGCGTGATCGATCTATTGGCAATTGCGCCGTTTTTTGCCGGTCTGTTGTTTGCGATGGACACGCGTTTGCTGCGTGTTATTCGGCTCTTACGGATACTAAAAATTTCCCAGTTATTTATTGAGGGAACGCGCGAATTTATACAGCTCAATCGCGGTAGAACGTTACGACAAAAAGTGCATGCCCTGTTGTTCACCAGCGATTATGGCGGGCGCCTTAATCAAGCCATAGAATTTTTCCTGATTTTTTGGATTGTACTTTCAGTACTTTCTATCGTGCTGGAATCTGTCGCAAGTATTAATCTCCATTTTTCATATCATTTTGCAGTGCTTGATGCCGCATCATTCGTCGTCTTTTTTGTTGAGTATGCATTGCGTTTTTATGCTTACCCAGAAGAAGAGTCTAAGCAATCGTCGTTCATGTCGCGCTTTAATTTCATGCGCTCGCCCTCAGGCCTGCTGGATTTGATGGCGATACTTCCGTTCATGCTGGAACTTGTAATAGGTGGCACGGTGGATCTGCGCTTCCTGCGGATTGTTCGTATGACTCGGTTGCTTAAGTTAGGCCGTTACTCATCTGCCAGCGATACGATGTTTAACGTCATTAAAAAAGAAATGCCGGTGCTGCTAGCGGGCATGTTCATGATTGTTTTGCTGGTGTTTATGATGGCCGCTTTCGGTTATATGTTAGAGCGCGATGCTCAGCCAGACAAGTTTGAAAACATTCCTCAGTCTATTTACTGGGCTGTGATTACCCTGGCCTCTGTTGGCTATGGTGATATATCACCTGTGACCCCAGGTGGTCGATTAATTACGGTATTTCTAGCTTTAGTCGGTATTGGTATTTTTGCTATTCCGGCCGCTATTTTGGCCTCGGGCTTTACTGATCAGATGCGTTCACGGCGTGATCAAATCCGGCATGAATTATTAGTCATGGCGCGCGAAATTGATTTCGATGGTGAAGGACATCAGCAGTTTGTTGATTATGCCAAGAGCCATCATTTATCGATGCCGGAAATTAATCAAATAATTCAGCAGATTAAAGACGAGGCTGAACAAGCTGAAACACCGAATGCAGATTTGCAATCCTTGGTGCTGGCAGCGGGCAATCCACAGTTTGCGTTAGCCCAATACAGACTGCTGGTGGCACATCTTTCGCAGTTAGTGGCGATTGCTGATGTTGGCTACATTACCAATCAGTTAAACGTCTCAGGGCAGTCTACTGAGCTAGAGCGCACGCTGTGGGAGCATGTCGAAAAAACTCGGCCTAGGTCTTAAAAATGGTTAAAGATCAATGACTCTGTTGTGTGGGGGTGCAGCCTGGTAAGGCCTCCTTACATTAGTTGCAAAAAATTTATCAATTGATCTACACTCAGCCTGATCTTATTATTAAATAGGTATTGTTATGACAACTGCACTAATTATTGTATTTGTTGTTGCTTACGTAGCGATTGCCTTTGAGCATCCGATCCGTATCAACAAAACAGCCTCAGCTCTGGTAGGTGCAGGTTTGTTGTGGAGCATTTATGCGCTAGCCTCGGGTACCCCCCATGTGAGTGAGCATTTGTCAGAAACCTTGGTGGGTACTGCTCAAATCGTTTTCTTTTTAATGGGCGCAATGACGATCGTTGAAGTGGTTGATGCTCACAATGGTTTTGATGTCATTACCAAGCGTATACGTACCACCAACCTAACAGCGCTTTTGTGGATGGTTGCAGTAGCCACTTTTTTTCTGAGTGCTATTTTGGATAACCTGACTACAGCGATAGTTATGGTTTCTCTTATGAAAAAGCTAATCGACTCGCGCGAACAGCGTCTTATCTTTGCAGGCATGATTATCATAGCCGCCAATTCCGGTGGTGCTTGGTCACCAATTGGTGACGTTACGACGACTATGTTGTGGATTGGTGGCCAGATTACATCTCTGGCGGTCATGAAATCTGTGATTCTTCCATCGATCGTTAGCTGTTTAGTGCCACTGGCTGTTATGAGCTATATGTTGCGTGGACAAAAAGTAACTGAACCCATTTTTGAGTCGAATGCTTTAGTAAATACGACGTCAGAACGCGAACGTAATATCATGTTTTTTCTGGGGCTTAGTGTATTGGTTGCGGTACCCGCGTTTAAAACTATTACCCATCTTCCACCATTCATGGGCGTATTGTTTGGTTTAGGACTGCTGTGGTTGGTCGGTGACCTTCTTCACGGTAGCAAGACAGAGGAAGAGAGAGAGCACCTTAACTTAACAAGTGCACTCAGCCTCATCTACATGGCATCGATAGTTTTTTTCATCGGTATTTTGTTAGCCGTCGCAACGCTTGAGCAC